>JBAPTX010000052.1:0-3874 GCA_049282375.1 Calditrichia bacterium | reverse complement strand
ATACTCCACTACTTCCCCGTCCTGATCTGTGGCATTGAAAGAGAGCGGAACACCCTGCCACCAGTCTGTGGTATTTTCTTTCACGAAAAACTGCTGCTGATCGGCAGGTACAAAAATTTCACTCTGCGGGAATACCGTTTGAACCGTATATAGTAATTTTTCCGCGGGTGTGGGATCTCTCATCCCGTCATCATCCACAGCCCTTACCTGAAACCGCTGGTAATTCAGGGTTGCACTGGATTCAAATGGGATGGTAATGCTGGTGGCGCGGGTGAATTCCCAATCCTGAACCAGAGAATCGGTAATGGTTCCGCCGGTGGAATCGGACATGTGGTATGTAATGTAGCGGTATTCGTAACCCGTTAAAAAGCCGTCTGCATCCTCACCGTCCCAGTGAAGGGTCATCAGCGCAAAAAGGGTATCCCCTTCTACCGGAATATTCGCGAGGGTTGTATTGGGCGGTAAATTGGGATCAGCAGGATTGGTCTGCCGCTCACACGACAGCAACAGCGTAAGCACCACAATTAAAAGAAACATACAGATACTATACAGCTTGTTCATGGTTTTCTCACAAATTATTGTTCTATTTAATATAATTCACACCGGCAACTTCCATCTCCGGTGTAAAGAGCCAAATATCCCTGAACCGGGTGGCATATTTAAAAGGGCTCACCTGTACATTCACTTCAGTGACCTGGTTTTCCCTGATTTCAAAATTTACCGGAATATCCACATAATAATTCGGCGGAGTCTCGACAGTAATTTTATCAAAGTTGCGGATTTTGATGGACCGGCCTTCAATTCCAAAACGGATTCTATTGTAGTTCCCGGGCGGCACATGGGATTCAAAAATGGTAAATTTGCGGTACTCGCCGCCTTCACGTAATATAATATTGTAGGTACTGTCTTTCTGCTGCCAGCTTTCCAGTGAAGGATATAGAATGGCATAGGTGCTGTCCCGGAATACTTTCCCCTGATAAATTTCCGCGCTGAAATCATCATTGTCGTGAACCTGCAGCGTATCGCTGACCACTACAATGGAAGTATCCGCAGGATCCGCCTGCAGAGTGACCCGCAGAATACCGGGCGAAGGCGAACTTTCTATGCCGGTATTGCAATTCAGCGCAATGAATATGGCAGCAGTTAATAATAGGAATGGTAATATCAATTTAGTTGCTTTGTTAAACATGATGATAATTCCTTCTTAAACCTGTTATAAAAGAGACCGGATTCCTGAAAATCCGGCCCCTTGTTTTACAAGGAAATAGATTTTCCCTTTTGCCGTACAGGCAGTTTACCGCATGAGCATCATCTTTTTGGTTTCCACAAAATTCTTCGTCTTCAGTTGATAGAAATAGATACCGCTGGCGACAAATTCACCGGCATCATTGGTTCCGTTCCATCTTATGGAATACCTTCCTGAACTGACCGAAGCATCCACCAGCGTTTTTACCTTGCGTCCCAACAGATCATAAACATACAACTGGACCTTTTGAGATTTCGGTATACTGTAGCGGATTTCCGTTACGGGATTAAAGGGATTGGGATAATTCTGGCCCAAATCGTAACTGAAGGGCAGATTGTTGTAATCATCACCAATGGCCGATGGAATATTGATCAGCGGGAACTGAGCCGCAGGATAATTGAAGAACATAATATTATCAAAATACCCTTTGAAGAACGGCGGATAAGAGCCCGTATCCACTGCGGCAGCTTTACCAATCCGCAAAGGCGACTGGCCGATTTCCACATCGGCATCGAATCCGACATACTTCTGCTCAATAACATTATCATTTTCGTCACTTAAACGGAAGACTGCATAATGATTGGTCGTATCACCTGCCGGTGCATCACGGACTTCCAACTGCACATGGTACCACTGTTCCATTTCAACAGAATCATCCAGCACAATGGTATAAGCACCATCAGTGGCGGCATACAAACGGCTGTCCGGATCGAAGCGCACCTGGTAATTATTGTTTGCCCAGGAAGTAGGATCGCGCGGGCGATTGATGATACGGCAGTAAACCTTATCCGGGGTAGCCATATCCGCTTCCGGGTACATCCAGAAATCCAGCAGAAATTCAGTTGCTGCCAGGAACGGGGAATCTACTTCCAGTGCGCTGGAGTCACCTTCCAGGTAAATTGAATAATTTCCGGCTGCAGAAATGTTTGAAAACTGCGGATTGCCGTAAACCATCACCGGGCTGTTATATGCAGTGGTATCCTGCGGAATTCCGGAACCGCTTTCGAAAGTAAGTGCCAGAGTCTGAGTAATGGGTTCGAAAATACCAAATGACATGTATTCCGCTGCCTGCCAGCCGGCATCACGCGGAAAACTGAATGTCATACCATTATTGTCTGTCGCTTCAATATAATAGCGTACAACAGAACCCAGAGGCTGCTGCGGAATTATTCCCTGCATAGAATCGGGCCCGACAGTGCTCATGGGAATGGCTGTAAAATTCGTGGTATCATTTACGGAATAGTACAGCGTTGCACTCTGAATTGAAGTACTGGAGAACAAGGTGTAAATATCCGCACCCACTTCATACTGCGGAACACTTGTGGTCTGGTTGCCCAGTTGGGTAACATCTGCCACAATAGGCGGAATCGGAAATTCACGTACAACGTTACTGATGCGAATCTCATCCACAAAACCATCCAGGAAGGAGTCACCGCCGCCGCCGGCATAACCGATATGAACCGGTTTGTTGGTGGTAATCGGTGTGGGATCCAAAGCGCCGAAACTCAAATAATCGGCAACAGTAAAAGATACCAGTTCAACCTGGTTTGTCGAGGTGTTGAAATGATGAATGAGGGTCATCAGAATGTGACGGTTGGTATCGCGGATGAAGGCCATATGATACCATTCACCCACTTCCACAAAATTGGAAGGGGTATTCGCCTGCGGCCACTGGTCCATGGAAGCGGCCATGTAACCGCAACTGAAACCGCGCCAGGATCCCCACATCTCCACAAAATAATTGGGCTGCCAGAATTCCTGATCGCCGGTTTTAATTACCAGCCGCGGCACCCATCTCCAGTCACTGGAACCGGTTCCAAAGGTAAAAATATTTACCCAGCCTTCAATGGTCCAGTCGCCGGTCAGATCCAGGTAGGTGGTATCGGGTACAGTAACATATGCGGAATCACTTTGCGAATCATTATCAATCCGCAGGCACTGCCCCAAACCGGTTACCTGATTGGGGATAAAGAAGAAATTTGAAGCATCTCCGTGCATTGTCGCATCCTCGGAAAACTGCGCCGCATTCGTATAATCCCCATCGAAATGCAACAACAGCATTGTGTTGGCGTCAGGCGTATAGGGCCCGCCTACCTGTGCAGACGCCAATCCGGCAAACAGCAGCACAAAAACGACTGCAAAGCCGAATTTACTTTTTAACATAAACCTCATGATAGACCTCCATTAAATTAGATGAATTGATAAAACCGGATAATTCCCTTTTTCCAATTACATCTTTTAACCTTCCTGTCCACTCCCTGTCAATGTCCGAACACCACCTCCTTTCCTCAACCAATTTCTTCAACATTTTTATTTAATTGCGATGTTCCTTTTTTAATGCTCGTGATATAAAATTTCGGTTCTCTGTTCAGTCTGTCCCGGTAAACACTGTTCATCTGTTCCTGAAAATGGCTGATGCGGTTTTCTTCCACCAGATTTATGGTACAGCCTCCAAAACCGGCTCCCATCATGCGGGCTCCGTATACACCGCTGATCCCGGATGCCCCTTCCACCAGGATATCCAGTTCGCGGCAACTGACTTCATATTCATCCCGCAGTCCTTTATGGGAAGCATACATCCGGTTCCCGAAGGCAGAAAAATTGTTATTTGACAAATCACCGCATGCG
>JBAPTX010000051.1:0-3111 GCA_049282375.1 Calditrichia bacterium | reverse complement strand
GTCCGGAATGACCCGGTAATTTACAGGGTTCAGCTCGTTTACCCCTTCAATTTGAATAACCCGGCTGCCAAGCCCTTCGATGCGGGCGCCCATTTTCTTCAGAAAACGGCCCAAATCCACAATCTCCGGTTCACTGGCGGCATTTTCAATCCGGGTTTTTCCCTCCGCAAGAACTGCTGCCATCATAATATTTCCGGTCGCACCCACGCTGGGCACATCCAGTAAAATATGGCTGCCGCTTAGTTTTACGCCGGAACCGGTGATATATCCGCCTTCCAGTTTAAGGCGGGCCCCCAATTTTTCCATTCCGCGGATATGCAGGTCCACCGGCCGCGGCCCCCAGGCGCACCCGCCCGGCAGCGACACTCTTGCCTTATGGAAACGGGCCAGCAGCGGACCCAATACATAAATTGATGCCCGCATGGTTTTAACCAGCTCATAGGGCGCTTCCAGAAAATCGGCATGTGATGTATCAATTCGCAAAACATGCTTGTCCAGATCGGCTTCCACTTTGGCGCCGATAATCCGCAGCAGATGGGCCATGGTGCGTACATCCCGCAAGCGGGGCACGTTTTCAATCAGGTAGTTGCCGGGGGCCAGCAGGGTTGCCGCTATAATGGGGAGCGCTGCGTTTTTTGAGCCGCTGATCTCCACTTTTCCCTGCAGGGGCTTGCCGCCATTAATGACAAATTTATCCAATACTGATCTCCTGTTCTATGGTTTTCCGCCCCGGCGCGCTTCTTGAATCAGTTGTTCTGCGCTTTGCATAATTTCCGGCGTCATTTTTTCGCCGCTGATCAGGCGAGCGATTTCTTCAATTCTTTCCTGTTCTGAGAGATGTACGATCTGAGTAAAGGTGCGGCCATTTTGAGTAAATTTTGCCACACGGTACTGGTTCTGCCCCTGTGAGGCAATTTGGGGAAGATGGGTAATACAGATGATCTGATGAGAATTTGCCAGTTGCCGGATACTGCGTCCCACCGATTGGGCAATGCGGCCGGAGACACCGGCATCAATTTCGTCGAAAATCAGCAGGGGAATCCGGTCTATCCCGGCCAGAATATTCTTCAGCGCCAGCATTATCCGGGACATTTCGCCGCCGGAAACAATTTTGGCAAGCGGCTTAAAATCCTCGCCGGGATTGGGAGAAATCAAAAACTCCACCCGGTCTATTCCCAATTCGTCCCCGAAGTAGGAACTGCCGTTTTCCTCGTAAAACCCGCTGCTGTCCTCGCTGCGGCTGAAATCGACCCGGAAGCGGGTCGCCGGCATTCCCAGTTCATCCAAACGTTCTGTTATGGCTTTTTCCAGTGAAACCGCCACTTGCTGGCGCTGTCGAGAGAGTTTCAGTGCCCATTCCGAATATTTTATTTTTTTCTGATTAAAATTTTTGTGCAGGTTTTCCAATTCGAACTGGAAATTATCACGCAATTCCAATTCTTTCTGAATTTCCCGGCGATATTCCAAAACCGCCTGCAGGGTGCCGCCGTATTTTTTTTTCAGGAGCGAAAGGGCGGAAAGCCGTTGTTCCACTTCCTCCAGCCGGCGGGGATTAAATTCCAATCCGTTCTGGAATTCCTCCACACTGCGGGCCGCTTCGGAAACAACGATTTTAGCAGATGCAAATTCTTCGCAGAGTTTCTTGAGCGGGGCAGAAAACTCAGATATTTCTTCCAGTATTTGCAGGGCATGTCCCATCTGGTCCTGCAGGTTAAATTCTGAATTTCCCTCCATTAATTCGGCAAAGCGGGCGGAAAGAGAAAAAATTTTTTCCATATTTATTAAGAGTGAGCGCTCCTCTTCCAGTTCATCATCTTCGCCAGTTCTGGGATCGGCGTCAGCAATTTCCTTTAACTGGAAGCGGTGCAGTTCCTGTTTTTCTTCCAGCGCCTGCTGCCGGCTGCTTAACTGCCGCAGCTTTTTTTCCGTTTCCTGCGCTTCCTGAAAAGCCAGCGATACCTGCTGCAGCAGCGGATTGAGCCGGCCGTAAGCATCTAAAAAATAGCGGTGAATCTCCCTTTGCAGCAGACTTTGATGCTCGTGCTGCCCGTGGATATCAACCAGCATATCACCAATTTCCGCCAATGTGGCAATTGCCACTGGAGTATCGTTCACAAAAGCCCGCGTGCTGCCGCGGGTCAGGATTTCCCTCCGCAGAAACAATTCAGTCCCGCCGGCCAGTTCCTTTTCACTCAGCAGCGTTTGTACGGGTTTGTTTCCTTCAATCTGAAAAACTGCTTCAACAGTTGCTCTTTCGGCGCCGGTGCGCACAATTTCTGTGAATATCCGTCCCCCTAAAACCGCCGATATAGCGCCTACCAAAATTGATTTACCGGCGCCCGTTTCCCCGGTAATAATATTCAGCCCGGCATGAAATTCCACGTTGAGTGTTTCGGCAAGGGCAAAATTTTGTACATAAAGCTGTTTTATCATCGATCAGACAAATATTGTAAATTCAGATCAATTTAATGATTTAAAGTGAATCAATTCAAGTGATGATTTTTGATGTAAATTCAGAAAACTTTATAGCGGTTTACATGAAGAGTGACGAGATGTAAAATTTCAATTGCCGTCCTGACTGAACCGGGATGGGTATTGCGGAATTAATTCTGAAATTAAAAATTTGCAATTTATACGAAGTGAACCTGCCACGGCTTATTTGCGGATCACCACCAGTTTACCGGATGTGCTGTTTCCCGCTTCATTGGTGATCATGTAAACATATACTCCGCTGGACACCAACTGCCCGGCATCATTTTTTCCGTCCCACTGGGCAAAGCTTCCCAGAATTTCACTGCGGTTGCTGCCGTCCAGGGCGCGCACCAACTGGCCGTTTATTGTCAGGATTTTTATTTGACTGTTAGAGGTCAGATTTCTGAAGTTCAAGTAACTGCTTTTGCCTTTTTCAAGAATGAAAGGAATAGGGCCGACGTTTACCTGATCAAGTTCTGGCAGGGGAGTGGTAAAAGGGTTGCTGCGAAGGATCGCCAGACCGCCGCCGGTTGCGCAGTAAACATCGCCGGTCTTCTCGTCCACAAAAACGCCGCGTATTTCTTCGCTGGGCAAATTGGTATGGTTAATATTGGCGGCAAATGATTCGCTGTTCTGCGG
>JBAPTX010000050.1:0-4303 GCA_049282375.1 Calditrichia bacterium | reverse complement strand
AGAGTAAAGCCCAGCCCGGAGGCAAATCCCTGAACCACGGTATTGATAAAACTGTTACCCGCCGGCAGACCATCCACAAAAAACATATCAATGTTCAGCACGGCTACACCCAGAATAGCACAGTTGGTGGTGATCAGAGGGAGGAAGATGCCAAGCGCTTTATAAAGGGTAGGGCTGACTTTTTGAATATACATTTCGATAAACTGCACCAGAGAAGCGATCACCAGAATAAACACGATAGTCCGCAAAAAAGTCAAATCGGGTATGTTCTGAATGGGTGTATTAAACAGGGTGTAAAAAACCGACTGATAAGTCGGTGCCAAGAAAAAGGTATAGAGCAGCCAGGTCACCATGGAAGCAATTGTCATAACAAAAGTCACCGCCATTCCCATCCCGATGGCAGAATCCAGTTGCTTGCTGACGCCCATATAGGGGCAAAGGCCCAGAAAACGCGCCAGAACAAAATTGTTCACAAATATGGAAAGAATAATCAGTTGAAAAATACCGTATTCCATAATATCCTCTTACGAATGTTTTTTGCGGGCATCCCACCAGTTAAGGCCGCCCAGGTATAAACCGATTACCAGAAATGCGCCCGGCGGCAGAATAAAGAGCAGCACCGGCTTAAATCCACCACCCAAAAGGGTTACGCCGAACAACTGGCCGCTGCCCAGCAGCTCTCTTAAAAAGGCGATTGCCACCAGCGCCAGGGTAAATCCGATTCCCATTCCCAGGCCGTCAAAAATGGAGGGGAGCAGCGGGTTTTTGCTGGCATACCCTTCCGCCCTGCCCAGAATAATGCAGTTTACCACGATCAGCGGGATAAAAATACCCAGCGACTCCGACAATGCCGGGAAATAGGCGCCCATAACCATTTCCACAATGGTGACAAAGGATGCAATAACCACGATAAACATGGGAATGCGGATTTTGTTAACACTTTTCTGGCCTTCTTCAGACAGGATTTTGGTGAAAAGCAGGATCAGCAGAGAGACAATGATATTTGAGCTGAGCAGCACAAATGTTGTTGCCGCACCCATACCAATTGCATTAAAAATGGAGGTGCTGACCGCCAGGGTGGGACAAAGGCCCAGCGCCAGGCGAAATACCGGATTTTCAGAATATATTCCTTTTAGAAATTCAGAGATAAGGGACATAGCTGTTATTGACCTCCATTATTTTCTGACCCGGTGATCCCCAATTCCGGCAGCAGTTCCTGCATTCTTTCCCGAATAGAATTGGTAACCGCGCGGGAGGTAATGGTGGCGCCGGTAATACTGACAATTTCACCGCCGTCTTTATCCACTTTAAGATCATCCGCCGTTTTACCTTCGAACTGGCGGGTGGTCCATTTTTTCCCCTGGAATGCCCCGTCCTCCACCACCAGTGCTCCCAGCCCCGGCGTCTCCTTTTGAGAGATCACTTCAATGCTTAAAATTCTTCCGGCGGTATCAATTCCCACCATTGTTTCCACCACACTGCTGTAGCCATTTCCATAAGCCATAAAAGCATAACCGGCGGTATCCTGCTCCGCATCTCCCTTATAGGCCACATAATAGGCAACACGGTCTTTTTCATACAGCACATTTCCATCGCTGTCGGTTACCGGCACCTGCTGGATGATCGGGATAATGGTATCGGCTTTCGCCATAACCTCATTCAGCGCCTGACGGGTTTTCGCTTTCTTCTGCAACTCAATCTGCGGTTTGGTAACGCCATAAATTTCTGCCAGAACATAGGCAGCCACTGCAGTAACAATGGCCAAGATGATACTCAATCTGAATATGTTGTTCATTTGCCTTTAACCTCCCCGAATACTCTGGGAACCGTATAGCGGTCAATTAAGGGGACCGCCAGATTCATTAACAGAATCGAATAACTCACGCCTTCCGGATAGCCGCCCCACAGCCGGATGACCACTGTGAGTATTCCGCAGCCGGCTGCAAAAATAATCTGGCCTTTGGCGGCAATGGGCGAGGTAACCATATCCGTTGCCATATAAAAAGCGCCCAGCACCAGGCCGCCGGAAAGAATATGAAATAACCAGTTCCCGGTAAAAAACCCTTCGGTTCCTCCGAAAATCCAGGCCAGCAGCGCCACTGTACCCATATAAGTGAAAGGAATGCGCCAATCTATGATATGGCGGTAAAACAGGATCAAAGCCCCTATCAGCAGAGCAATGACGGAGGTCTCTCCAATGCAGCCGCCCACATTTCCGATCAGGAGATTATTGTAATTGCTCGATAATCCGGCAATGGCTTCCTGGGCCTGCTGAACCTGTGAGGGTTCGTACGCGGCGGGGTTTGTAATAATTTTGGCGGATTGTTTTAACAAGTTCAGAGGTGTTGCACTGGTAACCGCGGCAATTCCCGAAATAGTACCTTCCCGCGGCTGGGTCCATTGCGCGGTCATATCCACCGGCCAGGACGCCAGCAGGAAAGCGCGCGCCGCCAGTGCCGGATTTAATATATTGTAGCCCAGGCCCCCGAACAGCTCTTTCACAATGGCAACAGCAAATACCGAACCTACTATCGGCATCCACCAGGGAACCGAAGGCGGTAAATTATAGGCCAGTAAAAAGCCGGTAATAACGGCAGCACCGTCATGTACCCGGATCGGTTTCTTCATCATTTTCTGAACCAGAGCTTCGGTGCCCACCGCCGCCAGAATGGACAAAATTGTTATCCAGAGCGCCTGAAAACCAAAAAAGTAGGTGGCCATTACCAGCGCCGGAAGCAGGGCAATATTTACCGTCCACATTATTTTGGATATGGAATCCTGATCCCTTACATGGGGTGAAGAGGTTACCACAAATATTTTGTTTTCAGGTTCTGCCGCTGCTTTTTCTTCTTTCACTTTTTCCATAATTAATACTCATTCGGGAGTTTTTCAGTAAATGCCTCAGTTGCCCCGGCCATTATCCGGCTTTGCGGTGAATCGCCATAATCTTTCGCTTTCCAAAGCGGATGCTGTGGAGCAGGTAGCGATTGGAGGGGCAAATGTAGGAACAGGAACCGCATTCAATACAGTCCATTATATTGAGACTTTCGGCTTCCAGCAGCCGCTCATTATTCACCAGTAACTGCAGTGTTGTCGGCAGCAGGTGGGCCGGGCAAATTTCCACGCAGCGGCCGCAGCGGATACAAGGTTCTTCGGCCGGTAAATGAGTGGATTCTTCTTCAAGAACAAGAATTCCGGAAGTGCCCTTTACAACCGGGACTTCCAGATTGGGTTGAGCAAGTCCCATCATCGGGCCGCCCATAATTATTTTGCTGGCCTTTTCGCTGATTCCGCCGCAGTAATCCACCACATTCTGGAACGGGGTACCGATTGGGACCAGCACATTTTTCGGCTCCTTAATCCCGGGACCGGTAACGGTTACAATCCGGTGAATCAGAGGTTTTTGCTGTGCCACAGCCTGATAAACAGTCTGGGCAGTCCCTACATTCTGAACCACAACACCCACATTCATCGGCAGGCCGCCGGAGGGCACTTCACGGTTCAGGGCGGCCTTTATCATCTGCTTTTCCGCACCCTGCGGATATTTTACAGGAAACACCATCACTTGAATTGCGGATTCTCCGGAAACCGCTTGCCGCATTGTTTTTATGGCGTCGGGCTTATTATCTTCAATTCCAATGATCCCTCGTTTCACATCCAGGATTTTCATGATGATCTGCAAACCCATTACGATTTCCCGCGGGGATTCCAGCATCAGTCGATGATCCGCCGTTAAGTAGGGTTCACACTCTGCACCATTCAGCATCACCACGTCGATTTTCTTATCCGGGGGCGGGCTGAGTTTAACATGGGTGGGGAAAGTGGCACCGCCTAAGCCGGCGAGTCCCGCTTCGCGAATACGCTTTATCAAATCTTTGGGAGGAAGTTCGGAATAGCTTTCATCGGGTTGAATCGTCTCCAACCAGTTATCTTCCCCATCGTGATCAATCTGGATGGCCTTGCCTTTCCCCGATACCGGATGATAAATATCAACCACCCCTTTTACCTTACCGGAAATAGATGCATGGGCAGGGACAGAAACAAAGCTATCGGAGTCAGAGATTTTCTCTCCGACTTTCACCACCTGCGCTTTCTGGACCAGCGGTTCGGTTGGTGCTCCGATGTGCTGCTGTAAAGGGATGTATACCGTGGAGGGGGTTGGCAATACTTCAATTTGTTTCTTTTCTGTGAATTCTTTCCCTTCGGGGGGATGAATGCCGCCTTTAAAAGTATGTTTACTCACAGCTTGAACCTTCTTGGTATTTCTTTGTTTTATCCAAAAAATATTGGCGAAAAATATATC
>JBAPTX010000049.1:0-2916 GCA_049282375.1 Calditrichia bacterium | reverse complement strand
ACCCATACCTCCCGCCCGGTGAAGTACCGTTCCAACATTCTGGACAATGTGGATATCATCGGGACAACCGAACAACATATTATGGTCAGTGCCGCAGTGCCGGAGATCGGGCGTTTCCTGACCAGTTCCGATGTGCAGACAAAGAAAAACGTTTGTGTCATTGGTGATGAAATTAAAGAGCAGCTTTTTGGTGAAATTGATCCCGTTAATAAAAAGATGAAAATCGGGCGCTACCACTACATCGTGGTGGGGGTGATGGAAAAGCAGGGCAGTGCCGGATTTTTCGGCGGCCCCAATTTCGACCGCCAGATTTACATTCCCATTACTTCTTTAATGAAATCGTTCGGCGGCAGCAACCGCGATTTCAATATTGCGGTAAAAGCTCCCAGCCAGGAAGCCATGGGTGATTTCGAGTATGCGGTAATCGGCGAAATGCGGAAAATCCGCAAGCTGGCCCCTACCGAAAAGGACGATTTTTCCATTAATAAAATGGATACGCTGATGGGCGCCTATAACAATGTGATGGGAGTGGTGCTGCTGATCGGGCTGATCATTACCAGCATTTCCTTATTTGTGGGCGGCATCGGGGTCATGAACATTATGTTTGTTTCCGTTACCGAGCGCACCCGCGAAATCGGCATCCGCAAAGCCATCGGCGCTAAAAAACGCACCATATTGATTCAGTTTCTGCTGGAATCTTCCATTATCTGTCTGATTGGCGGTGCCGTGGGTGTAGGTATCGCTGTTGCCATTACTTCTATTATTAACAAACTATTGCTGCCGGCCAGTATATCTGTTCCGATTGTGGTTTTGGCGCTGGTAATATCTGTTCTGGTGGGGGTATTCTCGGGAATTATCCCGGCATACCGCGCCGCAAAACTGGACCCGATCGATGCGCTCCGGTATGAATAAAATAAATGGATGAATAATATGAAATTTGTTGAAGCATTCAGAATGGCCATAAATGCCATACTCAGTCATAAGCTCCGCTCTTTACTGACGCTGGTGGGGGTTATTGCCGGGGTGGCTTCCATAATTGCGGTGATGACCGGCATTTCCGTTGTGCAGAATACTATAGAAAAAGAGCTGAGCGTACTGAATTCCACCACATTTCAGGCGCAGAAATGGCCGGCCGGGGGCGGCATGGGCCGCGATATAGACTGGCGGAAAATTCAGCAGCGGAAGCCCCTGACAGTTGAACAGGCCGATGCGATCCGCGAAAAGGTGGAATCGGTAAATCTGGTGGGAGCGGAATTGTGGGATTTCGGCCATATGGTCCGCTACAAGAAAAATTCGACCAACCAGAATATCACCATTTGCGGCGGCACTCCCGAATACGCCCCCAACAATACCCATTATATCCGGCTGGGCCGCAATATTACCAATGAAGATGTCAAAGTGGGCCGCCGGGTTGCCGTTATCGGGCATGCGGTCTCGCAGGAACTGTTTCCCTTTATCGATCCCATTCAGCAACCCATTAAAATTGATGGATATAAATTTACGGTTGTAGGGGTTTTTGAAGAGAAAAAATCGGCCACCGGCGGAAATTATGATAACTATCTGCTAATGCCGGTCACCCGTTTCCAGCGGATGTACGGCATGCGGGACGAGCGGGGCCGGGAGCGTTCGGTTAATATAACAATTAATGCCAATTCCATGGAAGTACTGCCGGATGCCATTGAGGAAGTGCGGGCGGTTCTGCGCATGGAACGCGGGGTTAAACCGCAGGAAGAAGATGATTTTGATATTTTTACAAATGACAGCCAGATAAAAATGTTTAACGAAACCACCGCCAGCATCAAAACAGCCGCTTTTGTAATCGGAATTGTGGCGCTGATTGTCGCCGGAATCGGCATTATGAATATCATGCTGGTTTCGGTAACCGAACGCACCCGGGAAATCGGCATCCGGAAATCGCTCGGTGCGAAACGGCGCAGTATTCTGCTGCAGTTTCTGCTGGAAGCCATTATTCTCTGCAATATCGGCGGCGTTGTGGGCGTACTGGTGGGATATGGGTTGGGCAATATCGTTACCTTTTTTACCGGATTTGCTGCCGCTACCCCCCTGAACTGGGCCATCAGCGGTGTGGTTTTCTGTACTGTCGTGGGGCTGACCTTCGGATTGTGGCCGGCCGTTCTCGCCTCCAGGATGAATCCCATTGCCGCCCTGCGGTATGAATAGCAGAATCGACCGGGATAACCGCTGCTCAGTTTACGGTAATTATCTTTACCGGGCCGCATCAGCCCGGATAAAACGACACTGCTGAAATCAACTTTTCCCCCTTATAAATATGGTTCTCCGGAGAATCCCGATCACAGATCATCCGCACAGGAAGATGCCAGGGGATTTTTAAACAGTATGAAGTTGATTTCATGCGAATCAGTTCTGAGACCCTGAAGAGTCCGGGTGTATCCCGGCTGCGAGTGTATGGGTAGTCTGAGGTGAGCAAGTGGATCTGGTGCATTGTGGGCTAAGGGTGGAAACCGGGGGTCAAGTGGTGGGGTTGACGGTTTGTTGATTTACCCGGAGTTTTCAGCAAAGCCTTTGCTGCTGTATAAGGTGACTGGCAGGGGTTGGCGATTTGCCCGACTGAAACAGTGTTAGTTATCGCTGGTTTAACGGCTGTTTCAGCCGCCGACACGATGAGTTGCCAATGTTTGCCGCACTGCGTTTTAAGCACTTAACATTTTAAAAGCACCCCGCTGCCTGCCTGCCGAAGCGGCTACGCGCAGGCAGGTAAGTGGTCGGCTGCAAAATTTGGTTAGAACTGTTTTCCCAAATCTTGTTTTCCTTATCTCATCAATATCATTTTCTTAGTTTCGGTAAAATCACCTGCCTGCAATTGGTAAAAGTATATTCCGCTTGATAGATTGCTTGCATCAAATTGCACGGTGTAGGCTCCGGCAGGTTTATCTT
>JBAPTX010000048.1:0-9226 GCA_049282375.1 Calditrichia bacterium | reverse complement strand
TAATACGGCAGGCAGCTCGGCCAGAATATTGAACCAGTTCTGTCCGGAATCTCTTGAGCGGAAGATTCCCAGGCCGAGAGTTCCGGCATAATAGCTGTTATCCTGCCGGATTTTTACGGAAGAAACCACCGGGTAACCATTCCCTATTGCAGGCGCAATCTGCGTCCAGTCAGCGCCGCCGTCATCCGAGGCCCACAACCCGGGCCCGGCAGCCAGCAGACGGTTATTTTCCCCGTCCCAGGCCGCCGACATGATGCTGATAACCCCGCCGCCTACTTTCGGGTGCTGATAATAGGGAATCACCCCCACCTTTACAAAGCTCTGCCCGAAATCGCTGCTTTTATAAACATCCCCCCAGTATTCAAAGGCATAGAAACTGGTATCCGCCGGGCAGTAGAGCAGCCGGGTTACAATTAAATTCTGAGTCCCGCTTACCGGCATCCAGGCGGAAGGAGTAAGGCCGCCGCTCATGCTGCGGTAAATACCGGCAGCCATATGGAAATCATTCCGCAGGGAAGCAATAATAATATTTGGATTATGCGGTACCAGCGCAAAATCGGTCACCACGCCGGCATTGGCGATCCCGCGGCTCTGCCAGGTTTGCCCGCCGTCTGCGGAAATATTGATTTTGGCTTCGGTGAGGGTGCCGCTCTGCCCACCGGCAAAGAGCACCTGCGGATTGTCCGGCCGTGTTTCCAGCGTATAGGCCACCGCGCCCATATCCGCATAAAGGCCGCTGTAATTCCAGTTGCCGTTCTCCCGCACTTTAACCCCGCGGGGTTCGCCCACAATGAGCCGGCTGCCGTCCGCCTGCAGCAGCACATCATTGATTTCCGCGCCGTAAACGCCGATTTTTTCCCAGCTCTGCCCGTAATCCGGCGAACGGTAAAGCCCCGGCTTCTGGGTTCCGGCATACACCACACCCGGATGATCCGGATCGGAATAAATGCAGCGGATCACCGGAAGATGGGGCACATTCATGTAAGGCTCTTCCAGCCCGGAGGAAGATTCGATCCATTTGGCGGATGCCGGGCTCCAGCGATACAGCCCCAGTTCGCTTCCCAGGTACAGAATGGAATCCCGAAAAGCATCCTGGCAGATGGTCCAGCAGATATTGGGCGCTCCCGCGCTGATGTTCTCCCACTGCCGGGACCGGGCGGCCCTGCGGTAAATGCTGTCCGCCACTACATACAGTTCACTTCCCGCAGGCGCGATATATATATCATGGATTCCGCTGCCGGGGAAATCCACCCCCTGCCAGGTATCACCGAAATCACTGCTGTAAAGCAGGCTGTCGAACACCGAAAAGTAAATCTGCCCGTTGAGTTCATCCCACCCGACTGCGGAAATGGTGCCGGTCATGTTTTGAGGCGGCAGCACCGTCCAGGACTGGCCGCCGTTCCTGCTGCGCAGCAGTTCGCTGCCGGAAAACGCAAATGCAATGCTGTCGTTCACAAAACGCACTTCGCGGAAAATCCCCTGCCCCCCGCTGAACACCAAAGACCACTGTTCCCCGGAATTGCTGCTGTAATAGAGGTTGTTTTCGCTGCAGGCAATCATCTCCGCCGGGTGCCCGGGCCGCAGGTCCACACCGTGTGCACTGGGCAGGCCATCCTTGAAATTGATCCCTTCATTCAGAAAACTGCACCCCAGCGCAGGATCAATGCGGAAAATGCCGCCGGGATAGCTGGCCGCATATACATTGCCGCTCTGCCCGTCTGTGACCACCGCATCCACCATCCCGGCAAAGGGGCCTTCACTCTGCAGCAGCGGGGGCTGGGCAATCAGGATCTGGATATTCAGAAAAACCGCTGAAAGCAGGAAAACAATGTTCTTCATTTTACCGGTTCCTTCCTGTTAAAAATCCCCTCCCGCCGGTTAGATCTTTTTCCGCTGCGGGAGGGCATCATCCTTATTTCATCAACAACATTTTGCTGGTTTTTACAAAATTTTTCGCCCGCAGCCGGTAGATGTACACACCGCTGGCAGACCGCACCCCGGCATCGTTCAGCCCGTTCCACACCACCCGGTAATAGCCGGCATTCTGCGGTTCACTGACCAGCGTCCGCACCTTCTGCCCCAGGCTGTTGAAAATTTCCAGCGTAACCTGCGCCTTTTCCGGCAGTTGATATTTGATGGTGGTCTGCGGGTTAAATGGGTTGGGATAATTTTGGGCCAGATCAAAAATCTGGGGAATGCCGTTCTGCGACTGCTGAATGGCCACATACTGCCCGGCGGCCACTGCATCCAGGCTGAAGGGCCAGGCGTTGAGCCCGCCACCGGAAACATAGCGCCAGCGGATCCAGCCGCTGGAACTGCCCGCCCACTGGCTGATATCCAGCTCTTCACGGTGCCAGGCAGGCTGCTGGTTCAGCGCATGCAGCACGGTAAGCGTCTGCCAGTTTTCGCCGTCCGTGCTGATCTGCACAATAGTAGAATCGCTGTTGCCGTTGGGGTTGAAATGCTCGGACCAGTGGAAGGAAATTTTCTTTTCGGCAAGCTGGGCCAGATTCAGTTTGGGCGTGTAAAGATCGGAAATACAGGCCTGATAGCCGGCCTGCAGCGCGGCACTGCCGGAAAAAGCGGTCTGAGTGAGATGCCATTGCGGTTCCGGCCCGAAATGGCCGCTCCATCCCGCCGGCGGTATGCCGTTCTCGAAATCTTCCGCAAAACCGGCAACGGCTGTCTGCGGCTGCAGGGTGAAATTCAGAACACTGTCCCGGGAAATGAAGAGAGTGGTATCCAGCGAAAGATATCCCAGCCGGGTAATCCGCAATGCATAAGTCCCGCTGTCCAGATGGGTAAACTTAAAATGTCCGGCGGCACCGGTAGTATCCAGCAGTGCCGGACGGGAGGTTTTTTCGAGCCGCAGACAGGTACCCGGCAGCGCTGCAGCACTGTCCGCCAGCATCACTGTGCCCTCCAGATTATATTTGGGCCAGATATAGGCGCCATTGGGAGAGGGCAGGCTGTAAATGGAAAATGTATTCTGCAGGTCTTCGCTGGTTTCGTCGGCGCCGCTGATACCGTTGCCGCCGTTCACAAGCTGCTGTCCTTCGCTGAAATCCACCCGGTGCAGCGAAAAACCGTCCTGCGGAAAAGGCGCTGCCTGCTGAGCGCTGAGGGGGGTATCGTTCAGGTAAACTGTGGCAAGTGTATCCGGATCAGGCCCATCCAGACTTACACCGCTTTTGTCCACTGCCCGGGCAGGTGCCGAAGGGGAAGTGTTGTAAATCAGGTAATCGGCATCCTGCACCAGGTCGCTGCTGTCATTCCAGAAATAGAGGGCCAGCATTCCGGCAGAGTCCGGCAGCATCCCCTGCATATTGATGGTGCCGGCGGCAGCTTCCCGCAGATCCGGCGCATCGTGTGCCCCACCGCTGCCGTCCTCATACAGCTCATAGGTAGGCCGGATACCGTATGCCGCATAAAATGCCGAGTCGCCCTGCAGGGCAATGGTCTGGTATTCACCGGCAAGAATAACAGCTGCCTGCGGAAAATGGGCATGAAAATCGCCCTGCTGCCCGCCGCCCATGTTGCTGCCGGTAACAATATTGTAATAATACTGCTGCGCAGCGGCATCCGTGGCATCGCTCAGGAAATAATTTCCCAGCAGCACCGGCGAATCACCGGGATTGAAGATTTCAATAAACTGGGCATTTAGCGGCCGGGTAACAATTTCCGAGATGAGCAGCTTGCGCCCCATTTCCAGTTTATCATATACCAGAAAATTATCGATAAATGCCGCTTGCCGGGGATATGCAAAATTCGTTCTAACAAAAAAGCGCACGATGAATCCATTGATCTTCTGCCAGCCGTTTTCATTCACACTGAGATTAAACTGCGTCATCGGGCTGGTTTCGGTTACGTATGCCGCGCCGCGGTGCCAGACACCGTCATATACATCCACCCGGAGAGAATCAAAAGGATAGGCAAGGGAGTAACTGCCCAGGGCCACACTGATCTGCGGATTCAGCGTTCCGCTCAGGTCCAGATATAAATCCAGATTACAGTCCGACAATTCATGATCGTTTCTGCTGCTGATGGTCAGCATGCCGGCACCGGAAACGGGATTCATCAAACTGTCCCCGCCGGTAATCCGCAGACGGCTGCCATGACCTTCGTATGTATAATGGTAGTTGGGCAGTGAGAGCGTGTCTTCAAAATCATCACTGTAAGGAAGGGAAAACACCGGCAGCACCGGAATTTCAGCTTCTGCAAAATCGTTGAGCGGATATTCGTCTCCGGACAAAAATGACTGAATTTTTATGGTGCTATTACCGGTTTGCGGCAGCGGCTGTAAGAATTCCAGCGTATCCCGCTCATTGGGCTGCAGCACCGGCACAAAGCGGGTTTCCGCCTCCGCACCATTGATCAGGAATTTCACCGGGATAGCGGTTTGCGGAGCCGTGCCCATGTTGCGCACTTCAACCTTATAGGAATAATTGACATTCTGCCCGGCCGCAGCGGGAAATTCCACCCGGCTGACTTTAATGTCGTTCCCGTAAAGATGCACAACGCGCAGATCATCCACATAGGCGGTATCTACCGATTCCGCTTTACTGCGGAAGCGGATTTTAAAATCGGCTGTGGCATTAAAGGGGGATAAATCCACTTCTTTGTCATACCAGACATAATTGGTATCGTATTTGGCGGATCTGGCGATACTGGGTCCGGTATTTTCCAGATTAAGCGTATCCAGCCCTTTATGCCATTGTCCGTCATAGATATCATATGTGAAATAAGCAACAGAACCGGAAAAGTCGATTCCCCAGGCAAAGCTGAGCCGGGCCGAAGTACCGCCGGCCAGATCAATCGGCAATGTGACCGTGTTTTCCTGCTGGCTCTTTCCCCAGATAGCCAGTGCGCTGTCGCCGTTAAAGGCATTGCCCTCGAACTGATCCGCATCGCTGAGGCGGCAGTAATTCTCCGGAAAATTACCATATAAATAATTTTGCAGCGAAGCGCTGCTTTCAAACGGGTCCAGATAATCCGGAGCATGCTTCTGAAAACAGGTACCCCTCACCGGAATATCAAACTGTTCACGGCTGCCGTTAATTCCATCGTGCTGAATTTGAATCTGACCGTTTTTTTCACCCGGGGAGGAAGGATGATAATGAATGGTGAAACGTTCCCGCTGAAAAGGCCCGATTTGCGCGGGGGCGCCGCTGACTGAAAAAGCGGGATCGGTAGAAAGGATGCTGCTGATGTTCAGCGCTGCCCCGCTGTTCATCAATTCCACTTCGTAACTGAGGGAATCGCCGGGCAGGCGGGTACCGAAATCCATTTCAGAAATGGAGGCATAGAGAACTCCCTGTGTTCCGGTATAACGCGGCGGCAGTGCCAGATCGTCCATTATAAAACCATCGCTGCGGGGGTCCCCCTGCCCCGGCACAAAATGCCAGCGGATAATAACATTGTCGCTGCCCTGGTACTGCAGCAGGCTGTAAACTTTATATTTGTAACGGGTGTTATTTTCGGTAATCCGGCCCAGTTCAAACCAGTTGTAGCCGCCGTTAGGACTGACTTCAATAAACATGGTGTCAGCATATTCAGGACTATCATCTGTCCGGTGGAAAAAACTCATCTGCGGGGTCCCGCGGGATAAATCCAGCCGGGGGGAATACAGATAAGAAGTGTCCGAGTAGGAAGTAACCGCCAGATGATGACTTCCCCAATGAACCGTTGCCGTTGCTGAATGCCAGAATCCGCTTTTCGTCAGCCCGTATCCCTGCGGTTTAAACCAGTCTTCCGCCGGCGCTTCAAAACCGATGACGTATGATTCTGCCGGCACCGACTGAATCTGATAGTGAACTGAATCTGCTGTGACGGGCGAATTATGCTGCAGCAGCACCCAGCCGCTGTCCGTCTTTTCCACTGCCGGTGTCCAGGAGACCAGCAGGCTGTCCCAGGCAAGCGGCGGCAGGGTCAGATTTGCAGGAGAAACCATTATTTCACTGCTGCTGGCCAGAAAGCCGCTGATCTGTAAATCGGTGCCGCCGTAATTCGCCAGCTTCAGCCAGTGAGCGGCGGGCTGCCCGGCAGGCACCAGGCTGTGCAGATCATTCAGGTTCACCTCCGTCTCAGCCTGAAGTAACTGCGGAGAATCCGACAGCAGAAATTCAGGGCCGCGCACTTCGTCCAGCAGATAGTAGTTAAATCCGCCATGCGCGACAAAAGCAGCATACACGGTATCTCCGGCAAAACCGCTGAGATCGTACCCGAATTTTTTCCATCCTTCAAAATGGCAGGTATCCAGCAGTGCAAAAGCGGCCGAATCCGGGCCGTTTACGGAGAACATCAACTTCAGCGGCACCGATGAATTATTTGAAAACAGCCAGAAGGTCAGCGAATCACCGCTTTGCGGCAGCAGCGGCGGCGTTACCAGCCAGTCGTTCCCGCCGGGCAAATCCTTTTCGAAATGTGCAGCGTAGCTGCCGAAATCGATACGCCCCCAGTCGGTTGTATTCCAAATGTCCGCATCACTGTCAAAATTGTAAACGGTCCAGTTCGGGGGAATCAGATTGTGTTCGAAATCTTCGTATAGCGGAACCGGGGAAACCGTTCCGGCACCTGCCGCAGACAGCAGATGCCCCAGTCCCGGCAGAATAACTGAAAACAAAAGAAAAAGGATAAACTTTACCTTCATATTTGGCGCTCGCTTCCATTTTAAAATCTGTTGAACAGAAACATTCTCAAAAAACAGCCGCGGCAGGGATCCGGTTTCCGGAAGCGAATCTCCTGCCGGGCTGACTTTAAAAACAGCTTTGCAAAACTTACTTCATGAGAATCATTTTGCGGGTAGCGGCAAATTCACCACAGCTCAACTGATAGTAATAAATGCCGCTGGGCAGATTCGCGCCGTCAAAACGGACGGTATTTTCACCGCTGTTTTGGAAACCATCAACGAGGGTGGCAATTTCCTGACCCAGGCTGTTATATACCTTCAGCATTACGCGGCCGCTCACCGGCAACTGATAACGGATCGTGGTCTGCGGATTAAAGGGATTGGGATAATTCTGTTCCAGATTGAAATTCATTGCCACTGCCGGTTTTTCATCCTCCAGTCCGCTGGGCACTGCGGAGATATCGCAGGTGTAAATGGAACCGCCGGAAGTGGCTGCGTAGAGCTTTCGCTCATTATTATCAAATTCGAGGGCACTGACCCAGCGGTGGGGAATGGCATGATGCATCGGAGACCAGGTCATTCCACCATCTGCAGATTCAAAAACACCATTCCCATTGGTTGCGGCAAACATGCGTCCCAGATTATTGGGATCGAATGCCAGGTCGGTAACATGATGATTCTGCAGACCAAGCACCTGCCAGGAGGCACCGCCATCCACCGAAACACTGACGCCGTCCCCGGTGATATACGGCAGGTTTGTCATCGGATCGAAGACGATGCGGGTGACATACCGCTCTACATTTGCGGATGCCGTTCCCATTAACTGAAAGGTCATTCCTTCATCAATGCTTTTGTAAACAGCACCATAAATGTCCACCGCATATACGGCATAATCATCCGGGGAAATTCCCACTGCACCGATATGCCAGAGAAAGCTCTGCTGGAGGGCAGTCCAGCTTGTATCTGTAACACCGCCGCTGTACGTGCGATACAATCCTGCATAGGCGCTGATTTCCGGATTCAGACAGCCGGCATACATGATATTGGGTTTCAGCGGGTGGATGGCCACGGAAAGAAAAGTTACCGCTCCGTAAACTTCCAGCACATGATCCCAGGTCTGGCCGCCGTCATGCGACATATGCAGGCGGGCATTATCGGTATAGGCCCCTTTGCCGCCGGTGAGAATTAAATTACTGTCTTTGGGAGAAACCGCCAGGGTGCGGCAGTCAAAACCGATATCAGCAAAAAGAGGAGTGCGCCGCCATACCCCGTTTTCATGCATGCGTACACCGCGGTAATTCGCGGCAATCAGTTTGGTGGTGTTTCCGGTTCCCAGTGCAATATCGTCAATCCGGGTTCCGGGCAGAGAAGCAAGACTCCAGCTTTGTGCGCCGTCGTCGGAAACATACAATCCGGCTTGATAGGTGCCGGCATATACCCTGCCCTCAATATTGGGGTGAGAAGTCAGATTGGTAACAATGGGGGCATGAACCGTATCCATCTGCACTTCAATCAGTCCGTTGCTGGCGTCTTCCCACTGCTGACGGCTGACGCTCCAGCGGTAGGCGCCTTCCAGATTTCCCATATAAAGCAGAGTATCATTGATTGCATCTTCGCAGAGACGATGAGTAAAAACGGTATAATAGGTGGGCGGCAGCTTCATCCCTTCCCAGGTCAGGCCGGGATTGTCCGACCGGTAAAGGCTGTCTGCAACGATATATAATTTACCGCTGGAAGGACCCACATACAGTTCATGAATGGCGTTGCCGGGAAACGGCAGTTCATGCCAGGAATTGCCGCCATCCATGCTGCGCATTATCTTACTGTAGGAATTCGCGTAAATGATCTGATTGGCCGTATCCACTTCCATATCATTCAGATCGGATAACCCGCAGTTTACCGGCAGCCAGTTCTGTCCGGCATCCAGAGAGCGGTAGACCTCATTGAGGGAAAAAGCAAAGATCACATCTTCGTTCATGAACTGTATACCGGAAATAATCCCTTGAGCAACCAGCCCGGTAAACTGCCAGTTTTCGCCATGATCGGTTGTGCGGTAAATCTCCGCCCCGATGCCGGCAAGGGCAAGCCCCGGTTGCCAGTCGCTGAACGCCATTGAATTTGCGGTCGCCTGCTGCCCTTCAAAAATGATCCCGTTATTTGAAGGCACAAACAGGCCGTTCTCATTCTTATAAACCCCGGCGGAAGGCAAGCAGGCAAATTCCTGCCCGGTAAAGGGATCAATAGCAATATGATCTACTATAGCGGCGTAAGGCCCCATGGTACTCCAGGGGCCGTTCCCCATCGGGTTTGCCGATAAGGTCAGGTTTAACAGCAGTAACAGAAGAATAATCAGAATTGTGGCATTTCTCATTTCAAACCTCTCTTTTTAGTGGAAATCAAATGTTTATCATCTCCGGCCCGGTCAATACATAACCGGCAGCACGAGACTGCCGGTTTTTCTTTGATGGAGGTATTGGAGGTAGTATTCAGCAATCATTGAATTCATATTTCACTTGACCACAGGTGCAATGCTTCACATTTACTTTTTCAAACCCTGTGCCAAAGAAGTGAAATTGAATATATTACATTATTTAATAT
>JBAPTX010000047.1:0-2737 GCA_049282375.1 Calditrichia bacterium | reverse complement strand
GTCGTGTCTTCTGCCGGATTGCTGGAAGGATTTTCCATGGATTCTTCCTCAGCAAACTGGATTTTTCCGGAATTTGCCGGTAAATCTTCAACTTCCTCCCGCTTTTGTTCCTGAAACGGTTCTTTGTCTTTAATGGCCGATTTTTTACTTCTCTGGGTTTTTTCAAGATATTCCTGTGCTTCTTCAGGTACTGCATCATCAATTTCCAGCACCGAAAGCAGCTCTATTTGAGAGATCAGAATGTGCTTTAAGCGATTGAGGAAGGATTCCTTCTGGGTTTTCAACACCGCGACTTCATCACGCATCCTGCGTGCACTTTTGCGGGCATTCTCCATAATCTCCATTCCCTTGATTTCCGCTTCCTTAATAATCATGTCCGCCTGTTTGCGGCTGGTTTCCTCAGACTGTTTTTTTACTTCCTGCACATTTAACAGGGTTTCCCTCAAATTCTTTTCGCTCTGCTGAAAATCCTTCAGTTTGGTTTCCATCTCCACCAGTTTTCGGCTGTGCCGCTTATTATCCTCCAGAACACGCTCGTATTCTTCGGCCACCATTTCCAGAAATGTATTCACTTCAATGGGATCAAACCCGCGCAGCGTTTTCCGGAATTCCTGTTTTTTAATATCAAGTGGTGTTAATTTCAATTTTTTCTCCCCAAAGATTATAAACTATTTTACAATTGTAACTATTGTCTGTAGCTGCGGCCGCCGAATATGGCCGATCCGATACGCACCATTGTAGAACCATCTTCAATGGCCCATTCAAAATCCGATGACATTCCCATAGATAATATATCCATGGATACTCCCGACAGATTTAGCCGGGCTATTTGCTGAGATATATTCCGAAGCCGCACAAAACAAGGCCTTACCTGTGCAGGGTCGTCGCTGAATTTTCCAATAGTCATTAATCCTTTTATGCGGATATGTCCCAGACCTGAAATTCGATCTGCTAATTCCGCCGTCTGTTCCGGCATGCAGCCAAATTTGCTTTCTTCGCCGCTGGTATTCACCTCCAGCAATACCGGAATATTCACATCTTCCTTTTCGCACTGTTTGTCAATCTCTTCCGCAATGCGGTAACTATCCACAGACTGAATCATATCATAAAGCCGGACGGCATATTTTGCCTTATTGGTTTGTAAATGGCCGATTAAATGGCATTCCACGGGACGAATTTGTTCGATTTTTTGTTGGGTTTCCTGAATCCGGCTTTCCCCGATAATGGTGATACCGGCTTCAATTGCTTCATTAATCCTTCCCGGGTCCACCGTTTTACTTACCGCAATTAACTGAATATCAGCCGCTTTGCGGCTTGCCTTTTCGGCGGCTGCTTCTATTCTAACTCTGATTTTTTTCAGATTTTCACTGACCATCTGTTTTCACTTATTTAGATTTCTGACACTTTTCCTGCAGATAAAGAAACAAACCGGCTATTTCTCAATATTCTCCGGCGGCTGAAAACCAAATGGCCGGTTAATGCCGGGAGTTCCGTGCAGTTTAATTTCTCCGTACTGGGACTCATACTTTTTTATGTTATCTTCCATTGCTTTTAACAGGCTTTTGGCATGTTGAGGCGTCATAACAATTCGGGAATACACCTTGGTTTTGGGGACGCCGGGCATCACCCGGGTAAAATCAATAACAAATTCAGCAGGTGAATGGGTGATCAGCGCCAGATTAGAATAGATACCTTCGGCCTGTTCCTGCGGCAGTTCAATATTAATTTGCTGCTGTTGGGATTTTGGTTGTTGTTTGTCCATTTTTGATCCTTTGATTGATTGTCTTTTTTTAAAACATTAAATTTACTCGACCGTGTTGGGCAATGCAAGTTATACACTTTTAATTTCAGGCCATGGCGAAAGTACCGGAACATCTAATAGACCGTATCAGGGAATCCCATGATATTGTGGAGGTTATCTCCCAATATTTAAACCTGAAGAAAACAGGCCGCAACTATCAGGCGCTCTGCCCTTTTCATACCGAAAAAACACCCTCATTTTCAGTAAATCCGGAAAAACAGATATTTCATTGTTTCGGATGCGGCGAGGGGGGTAATGTCTTCACCTTTTTAATGAAATATGAAAAAATTTCCTTTATTGATGCTTTAAAAAAATTGGCGGAACCGGCAGGAATTTCTCTGCCGTCTTACCAACAGGATGAGCGCATTACCACCGAATACGACCGGTTGTATCAGGCCAACCAGTTTGCCGCAGATTTTTTTGCAGACCTGGCCCAAAAACATGCAGCTTTTTTAAAGAATTATTTTAACGGCCGTGGTATTACCGAAAAAAGTATCGACTTTTTTAAAATCGGATACGTTCCCGAAGCATGGGATTTGTTGTATAAAGCTGTGCAAAAAAAGAAATTGCCCTTACAGCCATTTCTTAAAACGGGTCTGCTGCTGCAAAGTGACAAAAATCCTGACCGGAAGTACGACCGTTTCCGTAACCGGCTGATTTTTCCCATCAGTAATGTTGCCGGCCGGATAATCGCCTTTGGGGGGCGTATTTTAACGGAGGACCCCCAAGCACCCAAATACCTGAACTCACCGGAATCTGCCATTTACAAAAAAAGTGAAATTCTGTACGGGCTAAACTATTCAAAAGATTGGATCCGCAAAGAAGATTATGTCATTTTTGTTGAAGGATATATGGATTTTATCCAGTTATTTCAAAATGGCATAAAGAATATTGTTGCTACCAGCGGCACTGCCCTTACCGAAGAACACGCTAAAC
>JBAPTX010000046.1:0-5059 GCA_049282375.1 Calditrichia bacterium | reverse complement strand
ATTACCATCAGCCTGTTGTATTCTTGTAATTCACGCTGCCGCACCTGCAATGTATATTTAAAGCGGGTGGACAATTTTACACTGGAAGAATATGATAAATTATTTACTTCACTCGGAAAGGCCCCGTACTGGTTTACTTTCAGCGGCGGCGAACCTTTTCTCCGTCAGGATATCGCGGATATCATTAAGCTGGCTTACGACCGCTGCGAACCCGGGATAATCAATATCCCCACTAATGGCAGCCTCTATCATCGTATTCCCGGTTTGGCAGAAAAAATAATCAAAAGCTGCCCCAACTCGGAAATTATTATAAATCTTTCTCTGGATCATATCGGTAAACAGCATGATGAAATCCGCGGTTTCCCGGAGAATTTCGAACGGGCAATGAAAACGTATGATGGATTGAAAGAATTACGAAAATATCCCAATTTTACCGTCGGCATTCACACCGTTATCTCAAATTTCAATGTGGAGGAATTTCAGGAGATCTACAAAGGATTGATTCAACTGGAACCGGATTCCTATATTACCGAAATAGCGGAAGAGCGGGTGGAACTGGGAACCATCGGAGAAGGCATCACCCCGACTCATGAAAAATATTCAAAAGCAATTGATTTCCTGCGCAATGAAATGAAGTCAAAAAAAAGCAAAGGCGTAGCTAAAGTGGCCCAGGCCTTCCGTTATGAATATTATCAATTGGTAAAAGATATCCTCCTGCAGCAGACACAGGTGATTCCCTGTTTTGCCGGAATCCTTTCCGCTCAGGTCTCCCCGGATGGTGAAGTCTGGCCGTGCTGTATTCGCGGAGACTCTATGGGCAATTTGCGGGAGAATGATTATGATTTTAAAAAGGTTTGGCGAAGCGGCCAGGCTGCCCGGATTCGAAAAAGCATAAAGAATAAAGAGTGTCACTGTCCGCTGGCCAATGCAAGTTATACCAATATGCTGGCATCTCCTTCAACTTTGAGCAAAGTCATTGGCAACCTGAAATCCCTGTAATACCCGTTATGTCTCATGCTGTTTAAATTAAGCTGAAAATGAATTGTTGGTTAAGTCACATGTAATACAATGTTAGCCCCGTAAGTTTATGCCGATGGATAAGATTCTGAAATTAAATCAAGCGGTAACAATGGATTCTCAGATTTCCCTGGATGGAATACTAAAACGCACTTTCGATATCGTATTTGCCGTAATCGGATTGCTGCTGCTTTTACCGCTTTTATTCTTGCTGATTGCAGTGGTTCTTGTTTCATCCCGCGGGCCAGCCTTTTACGGCAGCCCCAGGGTTGGGAAAAATGGTATTGTTTTCAAAATGTATAAATTTCGAACAATGGTGGCAGATGCGGATAAAATGGGTCCGCTGGTTACTGCAGGAAATGATCCAAGGATAACCCAAATCGGCCGGTTTCTGCGCAAGACGAAATGGGATGAATTACCCACCTTATGGCATGTTCTTATTGGCGATATGAGTCTTGTCGGTCCCCGACCGGAAAATCCCTCTTCAGCATCATTATATAATGAAGAACAGAAAAAAGTATTAAATGTAAGGCCAGGAATTACCAGTTTGGCTACTCTCAAATATCGCAGGGAAGAAGAAATTCTGGAAGGTGCACCGGATTTGGAAACAGCTTATAAACAAATAATGGAAGATAAATTGAATATCGAGCTGGATTATCTTAAACAGCGTTCTTTTCTTTTTGATTTAAGAATCATGTATATGACCATTCTGGAGGTGCTCTTTAGATGAAGGGAGTCAGAGAAGAGTTTCTGCCTTTTGCTTTACCTTACATAGGGGAAGATGAGATTGCTGAGGTTGTACAGTCTCTTAAATCCGGATGGGTAACCACCGGCCCTAAAGTAAAGCAGTTTGAAGAGGATTTTAGTGAGTATGTAAAAAGTAAAAATGCCATGGCGGTTAACTCATGTACTGCAGGCCTCCATACCGCTTTGCGGGCGCTGGATATTGGGCCGGGCGATGAAGTTATTGTTCCTGCTTTAACATTTTGTGCAACTGCGAATGTTGTTGTTCATCTGGGAGCCCGACCGGTGATTGTTGACGTGGATGAAGATTTCAATGTTTCCGCGGAAATTATAGAAAAGGCGATCACAGCAAAAACCAAAGCAGTAATGCCTGTTCACCACAGCGGACAATCCTGTGATCTGGAAGAAATCTATGAAGTGATAAAGCAAAAACGGCTCTCTATTGTGGAAGATGCCGCCCATGCAGTCGGCACTGTTTATCATGGAAAACGGATCGGAGCAGATGACCTGTTTTCCGCAGATCAAAATCAATCGGTGAAAAGAGCGACGGTCTTTTCATTTTATGCTACAAAAAATATGACTACCGGCGAAGGCGGGATGGTAACAACGGCCGATGATGAGCTGGCTGCCAGGATCCGCCTGCTTTCACTGCACGGGATGAGCAAGGATGCCTGGAAAAGATATTCCAGTGCGGGTTCATGGTATTATGAAGTTTTAGAAGCCGGTTTTAAATATAACATGACGGATATTCAGGCGGCGTTGGGGATTCACCAGTTAAAAAGATTGAATGGGTTTATTGAGACCCGGCAGAAATTTGCTGCAATGTATGATGAACGATTGGGTCGCCTCCCTGAAATTATACTTCCCCTTCGCCGTGAAGACCGGAATCATGTTTATCATTTATATATAATACGGCTGGACCTGCAGCGATTGAAAATTGACAGGGGAGCCTTTATCGAAAAGTTGAAGGAATTTAACGTCGGGAGCAGTGTGCATTTCATACCGCTTCATCTGCATCCCTTTTATGCCAGTACTTACGGATATCGCGAGGGTGATCTGCCGGTTTCAGAATCTTTGTATCACCAGATGATTTCATTGCCGTTGTACCCGGGAATGAGCGAACAGGATGTCGAATATGTGTGTGATGTAATCCACCATTTAGTTGAAATCTATAGGAGGTAGATCATGAAAATTTCTACCGATTTTCGTTTTACCAGAGATATTGTTTATCGGATCTTCGCCGATATTTTAATGGTAAATTTCGCCTTTATAATGTCTCTGGTCATTCGCTATCTGGCGGAAATTGTCATTAATAGAAGCGCCAGTTTTGTGGAATTTTCGGAATATATGGAAGCCTACCTGACGGGATTTCCCATCCTTACACCATTAAGTGTTCTGGTTTTCTTTACCAGTGGTTTTTATACCTACGGCCGAGTTTACCGCAGCCGTTATAAAGCCTTGATTATCATTCAGGCGGTAAGTTTAACCTATTTGATCTTTGGAGCCATATCTTATCTGGCAGGTGATTTTTTGCAAATGCCCCGAGGAGCGTATTTTATTGCGTGGGGGCTTACTCTTTTAGTAATATTTGCAGCCCGTCTGTGGTCAGATATCTGGCGCACAATAATGAAAAATGAAGATGAATTATTTGCAGAAAGCCCGGAGAACCGTAAAGTGGAGCATGTCCTCGTTATCGGCGGCGCCGGTTATATTGGTTCTGCCCTGCTTCCCAAGCTTCTGGAACGGGGCTATCGGGTACGGTTGCTGGACTTGCTGTTATATGGAACTGAACCCATTGAAGATATTATTGATCATCCGAAGTTGGAAATTATGCAGGCGGATTTTCGGCAGGTGGACCGGGTGGTTGAAGCCATGCGGGACATTGATGCAGTCATTCACCTGGGAGCCATTGTGGGAGATCCGGCTTGTGCACTGGATGAAGATTTAACAATCGAAGTGAATGTGATGGCCACCCGCATGATTGCCGAAGTTGCCAAAGGAAGCGGAGTGGAAAGGTTTGTTTTTGCCAGCACCTGTTCCGTTTATGGCGCGAGTGATGAAATACTGGATGAGCATTCAGATTTGCATCCGGTTTCGCTGTATGCCCGCAGTAAAATTGCATCTGAAAAAATACTGCTGAAAATGAATAATCGCCATTTTTCCCCGGTAATTCTGCGCTTTAGCACTATTTATGGGTTATCGGGCCGGACCCGGTTTGATCTGGTGGTGAATCTCCTGACTGCCAAAGCCATGTTCGACAAGGAAATTACCGTATTTGGCGGTGATCAGTGGCGGCCTTTTATTCATGTGGATGATGCGGCATTTTCCGTTCTGAAAGCGCTGCAGGCTCCGCTGGAGCTGGTAAAAAATGAAACATTTAATGTGGGCTCTGATGAACAGAATTATACCATCAGCCAAACCGGGGAATTAATAAAACGCTTAATAACACAGGCAAAATTGATTAATATGGGCTCGGATACAGATAAGCGAAATTACAAAGTGAGTTTTCATAAAATCAGAAACATTTTACATTTCATTCCCAACTGGAGTATGGAACAGGGAATCCGCCAGGTTGAAGAGGCCATACGGACCAAGAAGGTTAAAGATTATCGCGAAGCAAAATACAGCAACGTAAAATTCCTTTCCGAAGAAGCCGCCTCTCTGTTAGTTAAGAGGGAAAAGGCATGGATGGATGAACTTTTAACAGATCAACCCACCAAAAGTTTGCAGCAGAAGGAAGTTGAACCCTCCCCGGTAGTTAGCAGTTAATGCAGAATGCGGTTTGCGATAGCTGAGAAAACAACTAAATGAATACGACTATTCTTTCTTTTGACATTGAAGAATGGTTTCAGGTAGAAAACCTGAAAGGTTCCATTCAACGCGAGGATTGGGATAACCGGCATAGTTCAGTTGAACAAAATACGGATAAAATTCTTGCATTACTGGATGAACACGGCATTCCGGCTACTTTCTTTATTTTGGGTTGGATTGCAGAAAGACATCCTGAAATGGTAAGGAAAATTTCGGATGCAGGGTATGAAATCGGATGTCACGGTTACAATCACGATCTTACCTTTCAATTGGAGGATAAGCAGCTTTGCCGGGATATTCAGATTTCCAAAAAATTACTGGAAGACATTACAGGTAAAGATATCCACGGTTACCGGGCGCCCAGCTTTTCTATAAATGACAGAGTAATTGACCATTTACGAAAAATGAATTTTCTGTATGATTCCAGCCTGAATCCTTTTAAGCTGAATGAACGGTATGGAAAAATCAACAGCAGTATGGAAAAAAT
>JBAPTX010000045.1:0-9451 GCA_049282375.1 Calditrichia bacterium | reverse complement strand
GGTCCGAAGTGGTGAAGCTGAACGGAAGGGTGCTGCAGAAAGATAAGGATTACACCATCGATTATTTTGGCGGATCGCTGCAGGTGCTGGCGCCGGAGGCCCGCCGTGCGGATGCAGATATTGAAATTGAATATGAACGGGGCAGTCTGTTTCAGCTCGATAAAAAAACACTGCTGGGCGGCCGCATGGAATATTCCTTCGGCGAACGCGGCTTTGTGGGGTTAACCGGACTTTATCTGAATAAAACCACGCTGGACCAGCGGGTGCGTCTGGGCCAGGAACCGGTGCGGAATTTAATTTGGGATTTAAATACCGCATTGGAATTCCGGCCGAATTTCATTACCAAAACGCTGGATTTTCTGCCGGTGGTGGAAACTTCCGCCGATTCCCGCCTGAAGCTGGAAGCGGAATATGCCGAAGTCAGCCCCAATCCCAATACATTTAATGAACCTTCCCTGAATGAAGAAAACGGTGTAGCCTATATTGATGATTTTGAAGGCAGTGAGCGTACCACCCCGCTGGGCATACTTTACCGCACCTGGAACCAGGCTTCTGTTCCGGCGCTGTTTTATAATCTGACCACCGGCGATTCATTCCGGGTGGACAAGGCAAACGACTCCGCCATGTATAAAATGGACCGCAGCCGCTTGCGGCTGTTCTGGTATAATCCCTTTAATCAGGTCCCCATAAAGGATATCTGGCCCAATAAAGATGTGAACGCACAAACCGGTACGACTACCAATGTGCTGGTAATGCAGTGGCAGAACGATACCATTCCCCAGGAACTGGCCTGGGGCGGCATAATGCGCAGCACTGCCAGTTTCCCCGATCAGAAAAAAACCAAATTCATTGAATTATGGGTAAAGGGAGATGTGGGTCAGGTAAACGTGGATATCGGTAAAATCAGTGAAGACTTCTATATTAAACAGGGTACATTTACTTTTGATAACCGTAATTCTCTGCGCAACCTTAATTCGGAAGACCAGAATTTAAACGGATTGCTGGATCAGGATGAAGATACCGGCTATGACGGGGTTTTTGACGGCAATCCCAATGATGATCCCTGGGACAACTGGATACCGCCGCTGGATACTGATCCGCCCTTTCTGCAGATTAACGGCACTGAAGGCAACGGGGAGGCCAAAGGCGCCAAGTACCCGGACACGGAAGATCTGGACGGCGACGGCGGCCTGGATCAGACCAATGAATATTTTACCTATAATTTTGATTTATCCGATGCTCAGCATCCTTATATACAAGGAGCCACCAACAAGGGCTGGCGGTTGTACCGGATTCCCATCCGCAATTATGATCCCGCCCTGAAGGTGGGAAAGCCGGATACGTCCTTTCAGGAGATTTACTATGTGCGCCTGTGGATGAGTAATTTGCCGATGGATGGTATTCCCCACGGGCTGCAGATTGCCGCTTTTGATTTTGTAGGAAATGAATGGGAGGAAGTCGGCGTCAAAACCACCAACTCCAACAGCTTTATGCAGGATGACTCCCTTTTCAACATTTCCGTCTATAACACGGAAGAAAATGTTGATGAAATTCCCGGCGGCCCTGAACCCTACCATTCTCCCAATGGTGTATCGGGCATTCGCGACCGCATTACCAAAGCCCTTAGCAAAGAACAGGCACTGGTCATGCAGTTAAATTATCTGGAGCCGGGGGCAGTGGCGGAGGCGAATAAGCAGCTTTATGAAAAGATGGATCTCATTCACTATAAAAATTTAAGGATGTTTGTTCACGGGGACCGCAAACTGCCCGAAACCGACCCGCCGCTGGAGTTTTATATCCGGTTCGGCCCCACCGAATCCATTTATTATGAAGTGGGCGGCAAAGTATTTCCGCATTGGGATGAGCGCAATAATCTGGATGTGGTGATGGACGAACTGGCCAAAACTAAAGATGACGCTTTTCTGGTGGGCGACAGCCTGAATGGTCAGCCGGTGTATTACCGGAAAGATCCCAGTAATCCGACCAAATATTTTAAAGTGGTGGGCCTGCCCAATTTGCGGAACATCAATTTCATCAATATCGGTGCCCGGAATGCCAGTTCGCTCCCTGTGGAAAAGATGGAAATCTGGCTTGATGAAATGCGTGTAACCGGGGTGGAGCGGGATAAAGGCGTAGCCATGCGGCTTTCCGCCGATCTGACTATGGCGGATGTTGCCTCTTTCCGGGCGCAATGGGAAGTGGTGGATTCGGATTTCCGCCGTATTGAAGATCAGTACGGCACCGGCAGCACCACCGAAAAGCAGAATTACCGTGCCGGACTCAAGGTGGATAAATTCTTCCCTTCGTCATGGGGTCTCAATATTCCGGTAAACGGCGGCTATGTACGCACACTTGATGTGCCGAAATACTATTACAACAGCGATAAACTGACCAACTATAAAGCGGATGGCCTGCAGGAAAAGTTCGAACAGTTTTTCGGGCTCAGCAACCTGACCCCGGAACTGGAAAAAAATTCACGTATTTCCGAAACCAAATCACTGGGAAGCACCCTTCAGCGGAAATCCAGCCAGCGGACCCCCTGGTATTTAAAATACAGTATTGATATGTTTACTCTGGATGTGGACTGGGCGGAAAAAACAGCCAGTGATGAACGAAACCTGCACAATGACAGCGAAACCCTCAGCGGCCAGTTGCAGATGCGGGTGCCGTTTGGGAAGGATAATTTTGTAACGCCTTTTTCCTGGCTGGGAAATGGCCCTATTGTGCGCAAACTGGCCGAACAAAAGGTTTACTACACTCCCTCCAATATGGACATGAGCCTGAGCATCCGCGATAATGAATCGATCCGTCAGTCCCGGCTGGAGCAGCAGGTTACCAAAACCGTGCAGACAAGTTCTGCACGAAAGTTCAGCACGGCCTATAATCTATTCCCAAGTCTGAACATGAATTTTTCAAGAGATTATCAGAGTGATGCCTACGAAAAAGGCTACCGGGCGGATGAGCTGATCCATGCCATCATTACCGATCTGGATTTTGGTGTGGACAAAACCCTGAACCAGACCTTCAATGCCAACTATAACCCTAAATTTTTCAGTTGGCTGACGCAGAGCTTTAAGTATTCCTCCGGATTTAACTATAATCTAAGTAATGTAAATACCAACGAACGTTCCAGCCGTCTGCAGGTGAGCAAGCAAGTCAGCGTCGCCCTGCAGCCGACTGCCATCGCCAACAAGATTTATACCCCGGGCAGGTCTGCTCCAAACAGGCGAACCAATACCGGTAATCAGGGCGGCGGCCCGCGGCGCGGCAGCGGAAACGTCCCCGGTGAGTCTCCCGGAGAATCCGGCGAAAAAGGTGAGCAGGGCGGGGAAGAACAGCCCGGCGGGGAGCAGACTGGTGAAGAACCGACCCAAAAAACGCCGGAAGGGGAAGAAAATCAGCAGCAGGGCGGGAAGCAAAAGGGCGGTCCCTCTTTTAAAGTGCCCAATCCGGCAAAACTGATCTGGTATTTCTTTAATGCCTGGAAGTCTATCAGCCTGGATTACCGTCTGACGGATAATTACAGTTATTTTAATATCGACGGCATCCCCACGTTTAACCACATGATGGGGTTCACAAAAGATCCCGGAGTGGGCACCGACACCAGCTTTAATAAAATTCCGCGGATTCCCGCCATAAAACATGGTAAAAACGTTTCGGGAAACCTGGATTTTGATATTATCCGCAATCTGCAGTCATCATTCAAGTACAATTACACCAAGGACATCAACCAGAATAATCAGCAGAAAACAGAGAATGTCAGCGGTTCTTACTTTTTCCTGGGGGACGATCCCGATAAGAGCAGTAAGGACTGGTATCAGTATATTCCGGACTGGCAGTTACGCCTGACCGGTGTGGAAAACTGGTTTTTCTTCAGTAAAGTGGCAAAATCCATCAGCCTGGAACATCAACGCAGCGGCAAGTTTAACGAAACCAGCCGTTTTGATGAAAACGGAAAATCCAAAGACAACTGGGGATTTTCCAATAATTACTCACCTTTTCTGGGTATAAACGTTAACACCAACTGGGGAATAAACGGCAATTTCCGCTACACTAAATCTACTACCTTTAATTACAATGCAACCGGCGGGGATACCAAAAGTCTTAGTTCCGGCTTTGATGTTACGCTTTCTTTTTCCAAATCAGGCGGGTTTAAAATTCCCCTGCCATTCCTGAACAAAAAGCGCCTGAAGAATGAAATGCAGTTCAGCTTAAATGTGAACAGCTCCAGCAGCACCTCCTTTGCGAAGCGTCCCAGCCTGGGCAGCGACAAGTTTATCGAGCAGGACAAAAATAATTCATTCAAGCTGCGGCCGTCCATTACCTACCGTTTCAGTCAGAAAGTGAACGGATCTATGTTTGTGGAGTATTCTTCCAATGAAACCAAACGGACCGGCAAATATTCATATTTTGAATTTGGAATTAATGTAAATATTGCCATCCGTTAATTAAGGAAGCGATGTGAATTCATTAAATAGTAAAAGTGGTTTTTACGTTCTGTCTGCTTTAGCCTTGTGCTGGGGTCTACTGTTCTCTCCGGCTGCGGCCGGGGCGGCGGGTTTTGATGGGCAGAAGGCCTTTAGCTGGATTGAAAAACAGTGCGGTCTAGGGCCGCGGAACCCCGGTTCCCCCGGACACCAGGCTGCTTTAAAAATGCTGAAGGATGAATTGAGCAGCCGGGGCGCCGAAGTTGTGCTGCAGCCGTTTATGCACTACGATCAGGAAAAGGCAGTTACACTTACCATGAATAACATCGTTGCCAGTTTCTTTCCGGAAAATAAAAATCGTATTATGCTTTGTGCCCACTGGGATACCCGTCCCTTTGCCGACCAGGAAAAGGGAGAAAAAGCCAATATTCCCATACTGGGTGCCAATGACGGCGCCAGCGGGGTGGCGGTATTGCTGGAAATATCCCGCATTATTCAGCAGAAAAAACCGCCGGTGGGGATTGATATTGTTTTATTTGACGGCGAAGATTACGGCCGTGAAGGGCATCTGGAAAACTACTGCCTGGGTTCGCAGTATTTCGCAGAGAATAATAGTAAGTATTATCCTCAATTTGCCATTCTGCTGGATATGGTGGGGGATGCCAATCTGGAAATCCCCATAGAAGGATATTCCTATCAGTTTGCTCCCCGGGTCGTGGACCGCGTCTGGCGGGCTGCACAGGAATTGGGCGCCTATGAATTTGTGCCGGTGGTGCAGGGATATGTATATGATGATCATATTCCCCTGAATCAGGCGGGCATTCCTGCAATCGATATCATTGATTTCGCCTATCCCGATAACAGCCATCGTTACTGGCACACGCTGGAAGATACTCCGGATAAATGTTCTGCTGCCAGTTTGCAGGTGGTAGGGGATGTTGTTTTGAAAGTCATTTATGAAATGCTGCCCTGATCTGCTGAAAGTGTGAGGGGATAGACCGGGCCGGTAATTCCGCCGCTTCCGCGGAAAGGCTGGAGAAAGGCAACGCTTCTGAAACAGGAAAAAAATTGAGATGGGGATGAATGAAAAAATACGTGCCTTTTCCCGCCTGCGACTGACCATGACCGGTATGCAGCCCGATCTTGTGTCCGCCCTGTTGTTCCGTTACGGCTGCCGGGGGATTGAGGAACTCTCGGAAGATGTCTGGCTGGTTTATTTCACGGAAGAACAGGCGGGGGCAATTGCGGCCAGGCTTTATAAGGAGTTGAAAACCAAATTCCCGGCATTCCAGGACGACCAGTTTCTGCTGTCCCGGCTGGAAAACAAAGACTGGAATGCGGAATGGAAAAAGCATTACCACCCGCTTTATATCGGCGGACGCACAGTGGTAGCGCCGCCCTGGGAGAAAGATGTTGTAAAAGAGGGCAGGCATCTGGTGGTTATTGATCCGCAGATGGCCTTCGGCACCGGCAGCCATGCCACCACTCAACTCATCATCAAAGCGCTGGAAAAGTATCTGAAGTCCGGGGATTTTCTGCTGGATGCCGGAACCGGTTCGGGTATTCTGGCAATTATTGCCGGGAAAATGGGCGCAGCACGAATTACCGCATTTGATATTGAAATAGATGCCGTTGAAAATGCCCGTCATAATGCAAAACTGAACGGCATCAATACTGTTCAATGGTATGTCGGGCAAATACCGCCGGCAGGAAAGGCGGTTTACCATCTGATCACAGCAAATATAAACCGGCTGGTGCTGGCGGATATGCTGCCCGGTTTAACGGATTGTGTCAGGCCGGGGGGGCTGCTGCTGCTTTCCGGTATTCTGCATCATGAAAAAAAACATATTGAATCCGCGGCTCCCGCCAATCTGCAATTCCTGGAAGAAAACCGGCAGGATGAATGGATCAGTCTGGTGTACCGCCGGATTAACTGAAACTTTTTGATTTTCTCTTAAAAGGAGAATGAGTGTGTTAAAAGGAGCAAGTATGCAGATAAAAAAGATTCTGATTCTGGGTTTGCCGGCCCTGCTGTTTTTTACGGCCTGTGAAGAAGATAAAATGCTGGGACCGGCGCCGGCTCAGTTTTCTGTGGGTGAATTGCAGGGCCGGACTGTTGTCAGCAGCCTGTCCGAAAAACCGGTTCTCTTTACTGTAAAGGTAACCCACCCCCAGGGAAGCAGCGGAATAGAAAGTGTGCAGATGACCCTGCAGGATTCATTGGGACAGGTGCAGGATACAGTATTTCTGTTTGATGACGGCGCAGTAAACCATCCATCTTCCGGGGATGCCATTGCATTTGATAATATTTACAGCGTGGAAGTGGTACCGCAAAACCGCTGGGGCAGTGTGCAGGGGGATTATCAGTTGCGGGTGACTGCCGCCGATGCAAGAGGAAACAGTCTGCAGAACAACCCATTGTCAGTCCAGATTTTTCCCAACCAGGCGCCTGCCGTCACTGCAGTCAGTTTTCCCGACAGTATTCCGGCCGGCATGCCCGCCACACAAATTTCCGTAACTGTAAATGATCCCGACGGCCTGTCCGATGTCCGCTGGGTGCTGCTGAAAGGCCTCAGCATACAGGATAGTTCTCTGCAGTTCAGTGATACTCTATACAATCCGGGCGGCAATTCCCCGGTATTCAGCAGCACTATCGATTCCGGCTACGGCGCCGGGCGGCAGGGGGAATACATCCTTCAGGTGCAGGCCGAAGATCAAGTGGGGGAATTGGCACAATCAGTTTTTCAACCGCTGTTCATTGAAAACGGGCCCCCTCTTCTTTACAGCGCGCAAGTGCCCGACACCCTTCAGATTCCCGCCGGCAGTGATACCACTGTTCTTTTCATAGAAATAAGGGTCAGCGATTCCCAGGGGCCGGCGGATCTGGATTCAGTTTATTTTGATTCATATCTGCCCGGCGGAACCCCCTCGCAGGCAAACCCTATTTTGCTTTTCGACAACGGTCAGTCCGGGGATCAGACGGCCAATGATGGCATATATACCCGGGCAATCGTGCTGTTAGCGGGAACTTCTCCCGGAACCTACACCTTCCGCTTTTTCGGGCGGGACCGGGTGGGCCATAAAACCACCGGCCCGGTAGAAACTGTGGAACTTGTGCAATAAAGAAAAGGACTATTTGAATGAAACATTTTTTAATTTTAACGGTGCTGCTGCTGACCCTTGCACTCACTGCCTATAGTCAGATTTCGGTTGATTACCGGCTCCTGAACGGCCCGCCTGACCGAACCGGCATTGTCGGCAACGGAATTACCGATCTCGTCTGGAAAAATGGCAATCTTTACGCCGGCACCGGCTATGGTCTCAGCATGACCCCGGACGGGGGCGCCACCTGGCAGAATTTCACCCCCTCAGATTACGGCGGTAAAGGCGGCATATCCGCTCTGGCTGTGGCGGATAACGGCACCATCTGGATTGCCACCGGGTATGATACTACCGTGCAGGATGGTGAGAGTTTATCCGCCGGTGGCGGCTTGCGCTACAAAGAGCCGGGCAGCAGCGGGTGGGTCTATATCCGTCAGCCCAAGGATGCCCGCAGTGACACCCTGGGCGGAATGAAGCCGACCACCACCCACGTGCAGAATATCACCTTTGATATTGCTCTGCTGGATTCTCAGGTGTGGATTGCCAGTTTCGGCGGCGGCGTTCGCCGTTCTTCGGACAAAGGGCAAACCTGGGAAGTCATTACCACAGACGGCCATCCCTTCAGCTCTCTAGACTTTCTGAATCACCGCGGTTTTTCGGTAATGGCGGAAAATAATAACATCTGGGTGGGCACAGCCGGCGGCATCAGTAAATCTGAAGACGGCGGGCAAACCTGGAGGCGGTTTGTGGTGCCGGAGGGGCAGATTCCGCAGTCCGGCGGCATTTCCGGCAACTGGATTCTTGCCCTTGCCCATAATCCCTGGGATAACAGTGTCTGGGCGGTTACCCTTTCTACCGGCGGGGAGGAATTTAATTCTATCAGCCGAACCCGCGACGGCGGAAATACCTGGGATAACCTGCTGGCGGATGAGCTCAGTGACGGCACTTTTGCCCGCTATATTGCTTTTTATGATTCCGTTACCTACGTGGCCACGGAAAAAGGGGTTTACAAATCCATTGATGCTGGTGCCTCATGGTACCGATTTCCGGCCATTGTGGATAAGGATAATGGCGAGCAACTGCTGACCAGCACATTTTATTCAGTGGCGGCAGCGCCGGATTCAGGCCGCTTCCACCGGGTGTGGCTGGGCAGCGCTGACGGCCTGGCAAGCAGTGCGGATAATGGTTACAACTGGACGGTTTACCGCAGTGTGGTCTCCACCCGCCAGCGCACTGAACCGTCTGTTTACGCCTATCCATCGCCATTTTCGCCGGCACGCGAAACGCAGGTCCGCTTTCAGTACGATATTACGTCCGCGGGAACCGTGCAGATCGATATTTTCAACTTTGCCATGGAAAAAGTGATTACCATTTACGAGAACGAAATGGCCCCCTCGGGAGATACATACGACCGTTCGGCCAGTTGGGACGGCCGCGATAATAACGGCAGAATGGTGGATAACGGGGTCTATTTTTTCCGGGTTGAAGTAGAAGGCCGGGTGGAATGGGGCAAACTGGTGGTGATTAATTAAGCGCTGCCCACAAACGACAAAGGAATTGCCGATGCAACGATTTTTGATATTTATTATAATTTTTGGCCTGACCGCTTCGTTACTGGCAGAGGGAAATGGGGGATATGCCGGCGCTTATCTGCGGCTGGGGCTGGGAGCGCGTGCCATTTCCATGGGCAATGCTCAGACGGCTACTCCCGAACACCCGCTTGGCTTTTTTTATAATCCGGCCGGGGTCCCCTTTCTGGAAAAGCGTGCAGCCGCCTTCTCTTACAATTTTATGTCACTGGACCGCCGGTTTTTATTTGCCGGCTTTTCCACGCCTTTAAAACCCCATGCCGGTGTGTCGGTGGGATGGATTTACAGCGGAGTTGGGGATTTGCGCAGTTACGATTCCCGCGGGGTGGATAC
>JBAPTX010000044.1:0-12408 GCA_049282375.1 Calditrichia bacterium | reverse complement strand
CTGTTAAAGGAGATGCCGGCGGCCTGCATTTTGTAGAGATCCACATTGATCTGGATTTCCCGGTCCAGTGCACCAATCAGGTCCACCCGGGTGATTTCTTCCAGTCCCTCAATTTCATCCTGCAGGTCTTCGGCATACTGTTTGAGCTTTACCAGGCCGAGATCACCGGACAAGTTCACATACAGGATCGGTATTTCAGAGACATCAATCTGGGTGATTTTGGGCTCTTCATATAAATCGTTGGGCAGGTCCGCCCGGGAATCATCCACCGCCTGCTTCACGTCCAGGTAGGCCTGGGTTTCATCGGCGGCCACTTCGAATTCCACCACAACCACCGAGTAATCCTGCAGCGACTGGCTGGTAATGTGTTTGATCCCGTCTATTCCTTTCAGTTCTTTTTCGATGGGACGGGTAATCAGGTTTTCCACATCCACCGGCGAAGTGCCGGGATTGATAGTGGTAATCATGAAATACGGGAACACAATGTCAGGGAATTTCTCCTTGGGAGTGGACAGGTACTGCATGATTCCAAAAATAATCAGGATAAAAGTAAAGATGTATATGGTCGTCTTATTATCAACTGCCAGATTGGAGAGTTTGAATTCTTTCATAAATTTTTCCTTTTGGATCGCTTACTAAAACATCTGTCCGGTCTGCATTCTGCCATCTAACTGCCGCAAAGTCACGCAGACTCAAAGAAACACAAAGTCTTACAAACCGTAGCACGACAAACATGAAGCCGATTTAAAATATTCCCCGTTTCCTGAATATTTCTTGTAAAAATCCTTTTAGTTTGTGGTGTAACTTCGTGCCTTCGTGCCCCGGTGGCAGGAAGTCAGTGCATTTTTATCTCAGTTGCTGCTCAGCATAACGGTCTGCCCGTCCGCCAAATCCTGGTAACCGAATGTCACCACATGCTCGCCGGCCTGCAGCCCTTTGATAACCTCAACACGGTCGCCCTGATACTCGCCGGGGACGACTTTGCGCCGTTCCACAATCCAGTGATCGCCTGCGTTGTCCGGATTCTGCCGGGCGGTAAACAGGAAGTAGTCGCTGCCGGTTTTCTGCAGGGAATTTACCGGCACAGTCAATGCGCGGGGATTGCTGTAATTGTTGATTGTGAGGACCGCCAGCATGTTGGGTTTAACCGCTTTTTTCGTCTTTGGGACTTCCAGCTCGATATCAAAAGTGCGGTTCTGCGGATCAATTACCTGCGAAACCGATTCCACCACCTGCCTGAATTGCAGATCGATTACCGGAATCAGAACCTGCACGGTGTCCCCGGCGCTTACATGCGAGATATAGTTTTCCGAGAGCTTGGCTTTGACTTTCAGCGCGGAAAGCTGCACAATTCGTATGGCGCCAAAACCGGCAGCGGCGGCTTCCCCTTCTTTGATGGCAACCTCATCCACCGTCCCGCTGATGGGCGCGGTAATTTTGGTCATGCGGTATTGTTCGCGCACAGTGGCCAGTTTTTTCTCCAGGCCCTCTTTATTGTTCTTTGCCTGCAGATACTGAATTTCGCTGCCGATTTTTTTATCCCATAAACGCTGCTGGCGCTCGAACACGGTTGTTGCCAGTTCCAGGCTGTTCTCCAGCTCGGCGATATTTCTTTCGTAAACCGCCCCGTCCAGCTCTGCCAGCAGTTGGCCCTTCGAAACGGCATCGCCTTCTTTTACATAGATTTTTTTCACCACGCCGGAGGTCTGGGGAGGCACAAAAATGTTGTTGTCCGATTCAACCGAACCCTGCACCTGGATGAAATGCCGGAACATAACCGGTTCTACTTCTTCCATGTCCACATAAGCAATTTTACCGTTTTCCGGGGAACCGTTCCGAGCCTGAATTTCCGATTTAAGCTGTGCGATTTTATTTTCCAGGGCATCCCGCTGCGCCTCCAGCTTGTTCAATTGAGCTTGTTTGTCTCCGGAGCCGCAGGAAAAGAGGAAGATAATTCCTGAAATAAAGATGATAATTTTTTTCATGTCATTTACCCGATGGTTTTAAAATTCCGGTTAATCAATAATTTTCAAATAATTTGTCCATGGTATTTTTGGCATTCAGCAGTTGCGATTCGCCGGTAATGTAAGCGGATTGTGCCGTTAGATACTGGTTATGGACTTCTATCAGATCCAGGCTGGTGGAAACACCCTCCCGGTATTTTTCCAGGGTCACTTCATATACTTCCTTTGCCAATTCCATATTTGCCTTTGCATTTTTATAATTTTCCAGATTGGAATTCAGGTCGGTTCTGGCCTGCTCGTGCTGCAGCCGTAACCCCTGCTCCGCCTTTATCCGGCTGACTTCCGCCTGTTTTACCGCAATTTTTGCCTGCTGCACCCGGAACAGCCGGGCTCCGCTGGTAAACAGCGGCACATTGATGCTGAGCCCCACGACTGTTGTAGGGTACCATTTTTTGTCGAAATCGAACAGATTGAATTTATCCCGCTGGGCATTCTGCTGATAGCTGGCAAATCCGGCAATCACCGGCAGGAACTCCATTTTATTGTTTTTCAGGTTTGCCCTGGCCAGGCTGAGCTGGGTGGAGGCCAGCCGGTAACCGATATTTTCCTGCAAATTAAACTGCCGGCGCAGAAGCGAGGGGACATCCACCCGGCTGAGAATGCTGTCCAGATTGTCTGTCAGAACGATCTCCCGGCTGAGATCAATGCCCATCTGAAACTTGAGCAGCTTGTAAGATACCCCGATCTGCTGCCGTACGGTGTTTACCGTGCTTTGAAGCCGCGTCACCGAAATCTGAAGCTGCTTAACATCGGTTTCTTCCACGAAGCCTTCCTTAAAGCTCTCCTGAACCTCATAATGAAGTTTCTGCAGGTTTTTCAGGTTTTCCTCCAGAATGCGCAGGTTTTCCTCTGCCACCAGGATGAGGTAATAGGTCCGGGTGACGGTTTCCGCCGCATCCAGCCGGGAACGCTGCATATTCTGCTTTGTCAAATCCAGATATATTTTGGATGCCTGCAGCCCCACAAAATAACTGCCGCTGAAAATAAGCTGGTTCGCGGAAACACCCCAGGTGGCATTGTGCGGTTTCCCGAATTTCACCGGGATTGTGGAACCGGGCTCCCCGCCAAAAATCTCACCCGGAATCAACTGGGTCGGAATATCCAGAAAATTCTGGTACTCAACGCTGCCGCTGACCTGGGGAAATCCGCCCGCGGCAATCTCATTGATCTGCTTCCGGGCCGTTTTAATGGCCAGTTCCGAATTCCGGACATCATAGTTATGCTGCCGGGCATACTGGCGGGCTGCGTTCAGATCGAAAGCCAGCTTTCCTGTTTCCTCCGTCTGAGCTTGTGCCAGGTTTAGGACAATCAAAATTAACAGAAGTAACAATGGACCCGTTTTCTGTGAATAAGCCCGGATGTGATTCCCAAAGGCTGTGAATTTTCTTGTCATTATCGTTTCCATATTGATTTGAGATTCCTTGTAATTACTTTAACCGGAATTCAATAAAATGTATAATCCGGCGAATATGCATTTTCATTTGCGCAGCCCGTTCAGTAAAAGATCGAGCATGAATTCGGTTTCCGCTTCAAGCTTGGCATAATCGAGGTCCGAAGCGGATTGCGCATTTGTTGACTGCAATTCCCGCAGCCGCAAAGCTTCCATAATAATCCGGATGCTGTCTGCCACCCGCCCGGGATCAATTTGCCTGAACTCCCCGGATTCCACTCCTTCGCGCAGGATAGCAGTCAGTCTGTCCACTTCCCGCTGGCGGAATTCCCGGAAAATCTTTTCAATAACCGGCCGCGTTTCAATGATTACCTGCACAGAAAGATCAAGCATATCCATCCGTTCCCGGAATAACTGCAGCTTGGTTTTCAGCAGGCAGGAGAGTTTACCGCCGGCAGTGGTTTCGTAGGCAAGTTTCTCAGATAAAATTGCTCTGAACCTGGCTGCATCGGCTTCTACCACCTCCCTGAAAATCGATTCCTTGTTCTTGTAGTAATAATAAAGCGATGGTTTGCTCATGCCGATAGCGGTGGCGATATCGTCCAGGGTTGTTTTGTGGTATCCAAAGCGGGCAAAGCAGCGCAGGGCGGCATCAAGGATTTGCTCTTTGCGGATTTCCTGTTTTTCGTTTATATCATCCATTAGAATTCTCAGCCTTTAAAATTCGACTAATTTATTAAATTGTTAGAATAATCAAAGTATTTTTTATTTTAAACCAAGAGGTGCGTATTTTATCATAAAAGGAAAAATTAGGCTTGAACAAATTTTTCCAAAGGGTTTGATACAGATAAAACTTCCCATAACTTAAAAATAAAGGGCACAAAATGATCGGGGCAATTGCCGGGGATATTATTGGTTCGGTATATGAATTCCGGCCGATTAAAACGGAAGATTTCAACCTGTTCCATTCCGACAGCAGCTTTACAGATGACACCGTGATGTCAATTGCAATTGCAGAGGCAATTTTAATTAAGGGGGATTATGCTGCTGCCATGAAAAAATATGGACGGAGATATCCCGATTCCGGATATGGAGGTATGTTTATTCACTGGCTATTCCAGAAAGAGGTTATTCCATATAACAGTTGGGGCAATGGTTCCGCCATGCGGGCCAGTGCGATCGGTTTTGCATTTGCCGACCGGGAGAAGGTATTAACAGAAGCTGAAAAAAGCGCCGTTGTATCTCATAACCACCCCGAAGGAATAAAAGGTGCTCAGGCCACTGCATTGGCTGTTCACCTCGCTTTTACAGGAGCAGACAGGGAGCAGATCAGGGAGGAAATCAGCAGGCAGTTTGAATATGATTTAAACCGCACTGTAAAAGAAATCAGGCCGGATTATTCCTTCAATGAATCGTGCCAGAGGACAGTGCCGGAAGCGATTATTGCATTTTTAGATTCCGAAAATTTTGAAGATGCTATCAGAAAAGCTGTCTCCCTGGGAGGAGACAGCGATACCCTCGCCTGTATTGCCGGAGGGATTGCACAGGCATTTTATAAAAAAATTCCGGCGGAAATAACTGATAAAGTTACCAAACTTCTTCCTGAAGACTTGTCAGACGTTTTAAATAAATTTACCTCGAAATATTCCATACCCTATTAGAATTTAACCGGGCAGATATGCTTTACACAATGTTTGCCCGGTTATCGCTGGAACCATCCCGATACGGCTAACTTGTGCCTTTAAACTTGTCCAAGATTTTCAGTGCATTTTTATTATAGATTTTCTCCAGCACTTCATCCGGCAGATACACACCATAAATCATCCAGCGGCCCTGCTGTTTATGGGCAGGGGTGGGATCAAAATACTCATCATCTGTTTCCAGAAAACGATAGTAAACCCGGTATGATTCTGCATTACAGGGAGTATCAGTGCCGAATAAAACCCGGTCCTGATATTGGATAAGAAACCGGCGGGCGGTGTAGGGCTGACGGCCCAGTTCGCTGATACGTGCGTCTATGTCCACATAGAAATTCGGGTATAGATCCAGCCACATGGCTACCCGGTGCAGTTCTTCCGGAAGCGTCCCCATATGAGCGCCGATGAAGATGGTTTTGGGATGCCTGGCGAATACCCGGTTGCGCTGCGCCAGGATTTCCTCCTTGCTGGGATAATCCTTGCCCACAAACAGCCAATCTTCATGCCCGGCCAGTTCGTCATAACGTTCATTATATTTGTCCATGGGCGTGAAAAAAGCTTTGGGGTCGGAGACATGAATCATGACCGGAATTCCCAACTCGGCACATTTTTCCCATATGGGATCGATGCGGGGATCATCCACGGTGATCAGCTTTCCGCTCTTATCTCGGTATCCCAGCCCCAGCGTTTTGGCAATTTTCAAGCCCCGGCAGCCCCTTTTGACCGCTTCTTCCAGCCGTTTGGCTTCTCTTTTTCCAAAATCCGGATCATCAATTTTGCTGAAATCCGGCCGGAAAAAGAGAAGAAATCTATCCTTTGAAACCGCCTGTGAATTTTTCAGGTGTTCGAGGTAGAAATCATCTTTGGAATTTGCATCAAGGCTCACGCATTTCCATACACCGGCCTTATCCATTTCTTCCAGATATTTCCTTGTATTCTCCAGCCGTCCCAGATGATTGTGAATATCAATTACTGGAAATTTGGGTTTCAATATCCGGGTTTCTTTTACCACCATCTGACTTTCGGGCTTCCAGTCAAGAAGTTTCAAGTCGTAAGTCTGCGCACGGCTTTGTTGAGTGATCATAAAGCAGATGAGAATTGCAAATAATAGCTCTATGCTTCTTTTCATCTTAATTCCTTTCCCTGGTAATTTTAAATAGTTGACTGTTTGTTTATAACTTGTGATATACTTCGCCGGTTATACAGAATATTGGCCAAACTGGAATAATGGTGGTTGAGGATTAATTTGAAGCAGGTTAAATATTATCCTTTATAATGAATATTTTATTTAAATTAACAATCTCAAGAATTTTAAGAACCTTCTCATTCACTCCTGTAAGATAAAACTCCACATTTCTTTTTGTGCAGGTTGTATAAGCATACATCAGCATGCCAATTCCATAACTGGAAATATAATTTACCTTTGAAAGGTCCAGTAAAATCGTTTTGGCTTGATTCTCAACTAAATCCAGGACTGCATTTTGGATTCCGCCGGTTTCCGGTCCCACAATATTATTCTTATCGATTACAATTACCGATTTATCCTGCTGTCGATCGATATGAAATATCATTTGCAGCTCCTTTTAACAGAATTAAACTGTGAGTTTTTATAGCCCTGAATTCAATTCAATATTTAAACATTCAGACTAAGGAAAGATAATTTAAACCCATTGAAAAATAAGTGGCATAAAATCTTTATGCATTGAAAATATGACACCTTACTTTCAAAAACAAGAATGAATAAAGCTAATTAAAACTGATGATTCCCTGAGACCGGAAGCATCCTGACAGCCGGGCCGGCAAAGAGGGCATTGATCAGCTCCAGATATTTAAAAGGTACGAAGCCTGTGCAGGGTACAATAAAATTTGGAATGGTAAATTTCTGAACCAGTTACACGTTATAACCCGACGAATCTGCGATTGCAGAATGACCTGAAACAGGATGAGGCAAAGAAAAATTGTTTGCAGTTTAAGGAAGCACCTCTTACAAATAATATTTTGAAGGATGAAATAAATGACAGGCATTTTCTGCGATTGGTAAACCCGGCAGATTCATAAACACCACGCAGGCCGGCAATTCCACTTATTTTATAAATTAGGCGGGAGTTATAAAATGCGGGACCGGCCCTGTGGTGCGGATAAAATTAATAACAAATTATTTTTAACACAATAAAGTTCTGCTGCATTAGGTGTTGGAGTCGCCAGAACCTTTCCAAATATCAATAGAAGCTCTTCATTTTATTTTGATAGTTTTCTCTTTGCGCTTCATTATAATAGGCCCCAAGCAGGCAAAAGCATTCCTGTCCTGAAAAGAACTTTTTAATAATATGGCTGTTCTTCGCTGATGTGACGCCCTAAGAGCTTTGGGCAACGAAAGCAGATATATCTAATTTTTTGGTGTTGCAGAAACGGACCTTTCTGAGAGCCTTCCCTTATAGTCGGGTCAGAAATGGGTTTAACTGAAAGTTGGAGCTGATGCCTTAATGAGAAATGGAGAGATGGAGTATCTTAAGGAGCTGATATCATGCTGCCTTGTTATAAAAAAAGGGCTTTACAATATTTTCTGTAAACCCTTTTTATCAATGGTGGCACCTCCCTGAATTGAACAGGGGACACACGGATTTTCAGTCCGTTGCTCTACCAACTGAGCTAAGGTGCCATTCTACTAAATTTTTGCGCCACAAATATACAATTCAGGTTTTGTGAAAATCAAGACTATTTTTAGATGGAATTAAGCCGTAATTATTGAGCTTTCCTGATTTTCAGCCTTTCTTTTCAGACTGTATTTTATCCACCGCCTTCAGTAACCTGCCCATGCCCTTTTCAAGCTGCTCCATTGAGGTGGCAAAGGAAATCCGAATATATTCATCCGCTCCGAAGGCAATTCCCGGCACCGTGACCAGGTGATGTTTCTCGGTAAGATATGCGGACAAACTCAGCGAATCTTCTATCCGGATGCCCTCGCAGTCGCAGCCGAACAGACCGGAGGCGTTGATGAAAAAATAAAAGGCGCCCTGCGGATTCACATAGGACAATACGGGTTGGGCATCCAGCTTCTCCCGGATAAAATCCCGTCTTTTTTCGAAAACTTTGCACATCCCGGTAACGACGTCATCCGGGCCGTTTACTGCTTCCAGCGCCGCTTTTTGCGAAATGGAGGAGGCGTTGGAAGTATAGTGGCTCTGCACTTTGGACATTGCCTTCACCACGGCAAGCGGCCCCGCCGCATAGCCGATCCGCCAGCCGGTCATGGCGTAAGCTTTGGACATACCGTTAATCACAATGGTTTTTTCGGCAAGATTATGGTACGAGGCAATGCTGGTGTGCGGCAGTTCATCAAATATAATTTTTTCATAAATTTCATCGGAAATGATCCAGATGTTTTCATGCTGCAGAATATCGGCGAGCGCCTGCAGTTCCGCAGCGGTATATACCACTCCGGTGGGATTACAGGGGCTGTTCAGGATTATAGCCTTGACGCTGGGATTCAAATGTTGCTTAAGTAACTGCGGTGTAATTTTAAAACCGGATTTTGTGGTATCGATGATCACCGGTTCTGCATCAGCAAGTTTTACCTGTTCGGGATAGCTGACCCAGTAGGGGGCGGCCAGCAGCACTTTATCGCCTTTTTCGGCCACTGCCAGCAGTGCGTTCAGAATGGACTGTTTCGCCCCGTTCGATACGATGATCTGTTCCGGGGTATAATGAAGCCTATTTTCCCTTTCCAGTTTATCAGCAATTGCTTTGCGCAGGGCCGGAATGCCGGTGTTGGCGGTATACCGGGTGAATCCCTCCTCAATGGCCCGGATGCCCGCCCTGCCGATGTGGTCCGGGGTGTTAAAATCGGGCTCGCCAGCGGTTAAATCGACAACATCTATGCCGTCCGCCTGCAACTGCAGCGCTTTTTCTTTTACCTGCAGGGTTTTAGACCCTTCAATTTTCGCGATTCGGGATGCTAATTTCATATGATTTTTTCCGGTTAAAACAGTTTCAGTTTTCCATCTGAGATTTTGATAACAGATAAAAAAGTCAAATAACCAATAACTTAAGCAAGATATGAATTTCAGTGCCGGGGGCTGCCCCGGGAAATCAGGTGGACTTACCCAATCAGGCCAGGATGCTGCAGATGGCTGCCACATTTACGATATCATCCACACTGCAGCCGCGGGACAGGTCGTTGTAGGGCTGCGCCAGTCCCTGAATAACCGGGCCTACTGCGGAAGCGCCGGCCAGCCGCTCCACCATTTTGTATCCAATATTTCCCGCTGCCAGATCGGGGAAAATAAACACATTCGCTTTACCGGCAACTGGCGATCCCGGCGCTTTGCGCTCTCCGATAGCGGGAATATAGGCGGCATCGAACTGCAGTTCACCATCGATGTTTAAATCCGGCGCTTTTTCGCGCACGATCTCCGTGGCCTGCCGCACCTTATCCACCAGCGGGTGTTCGGCGCTGCCTTTGGTTGAGAAGGAAAGCATGGCGACGCGGGGCTCTTCTCCGACCAGGCGGCGGTGGGTATTTGCCGAACTGACGGCAATGCTGGCCAGTTGTTCTGCATCGGGTTCCGGGATCACGGCGCAATCCCCAAAGGTTAAAATTTGCCCGCTCTGCAGTACCATCTCAAAACAACTGGAAACCACATTGACACCCGGCATTAATCCGACAATCTGGATCGCGGCACGCAATACATCGCCGGTGGTATTAACTGAGCCGGCAACAGCACCTGCGGCCATATTTTTCCGCAGCATCATTGCCCCGTAATACAGCGGATTCTGCATGGTTTCGCGGGCTTTTTCGGACGTCATTCCTTTGTGTTTGCGCATCTCGTGATATTCAGCGGCAAATTCATCCAGATTATCCGCTTGGGCGGGATCAATAATTTGGGCTCCGGTGATATCGGCGCCAAGTTTTTCTGCTTTTTTTTGAATTTGTTGAATGTCTCCCAGCAAAACCGGCCGGGCAATCTGTTCCTTCAGCAGAATATCAGCAGCCTGCAACACCCGGCCTTCTTCGCCTTCCGGTAACACAATGGTGCGGATATTCTGTTGTGCTTGTGTGCGAATTCGCTCAATTAACTGCATGGTTTAAACTCCCTCTCAATTTTCAGCTTTATTTAAGTGACCAATTTAACAATATAAAAATAACAGTCAACCGGATTAAAAAAATCTGGGCGTTTTGCGGTAAAGATTAAGGCGGTGAACTAAAGTATTAAACGGGTGGGTGGCAGTTAGCTTTTATATTTTTTTAACAATGCTTCCTTTACTACATCCGGTACAAAATTTGAGATATCTCCGCCGAGACGGCAGACTTCTTTTACAATGGTGGAATTAAGATAGGTGTATTTTTCATGCGGCATCATAAAAACAGTATTCACTTCATCAGCAAGCCGCCGGTTCATCAGTGCCATTTGCAGCTCGTATTCAAAATCGGATACCGCCCGCAAGCCCCGGATAATGGCAACGGCGCTGTTTTCCCGCGCAAAATTTACCAGCAGACCGTCAAAGCCCTGTACGGAGACAATTTTTTCAATGCTTTTTGAGATCAGCACCTCATGTATCAGTTCCATTCTTTCCTTCATGGAAAAAAGGGGTTGTTTACCCGGATTAATGGCCACGGTAATAATGATTTTATCAAATAGTTTAAGCGCACGTTCAAGAACATCGAGATGGCCGTAAGTAATGGGATCGAAAGTTCCCGGGTAAAGTGCCAGCCTCATTTTTGCTCCTTTCTGCCAAAAAAAGTGATAATACTGCGGTCGTATTTTTTCTGACGGATCACTTCATAGATATTGGTTTCCCATTCAATTTCATGGGTGCGTTCACTTTCCAGTATCATGATCCCGAAATTCGTCAGGTTTTCGGGTAAAAATGAGAGTGGAATCAATTCAATGAACCGGTTCCAGATAAATGGCGGGTCAGCGAAAATCAGATCGAAGGGTTCTTTATTTTGGCGAAGGAAGGTAAGCACGTTTTTTTTTACCACATGAACCGGTTCCCGGATATGAAGGCGGTAGATATTCTTTTTTAATACCCGGATCGACTGGGATGAATTCTCGACAAAAGTTACGCTTTCGGCACCGCGGCTTAACGCTTCAATGCCCAGGTTGCCTGAACCGCCGAACAGATCCAGTACTCGGGAGTCCAGAACAAAATCGTTCAGAATATTAAATATATATTCCTTGATTCGATTTGTTGTGGGACGGATGGACTGATTATTGGCTGAATAGAGTCGCTGGCCTTTATATTTACCGGCAATGACGCGCATAAGGAAGGGTTAACTTTCTGTAAAATATTCTAAATTCAAGCGGGCGGTTATTTTATTCTTGCCAATGGTGCCCAGATTATCGGGATAAATGGATAGTTTATTCAAACGAAAATAGGGGTAATTTTTGGCCAGCTGATTCATGAAATTAAAAATGTTTTCCCGGTTTCCCTGAAGGTTTGCGTAAACGGCAGTGGTATTAACTTCATTCTCTATTTGCCTGAATCCTTTTCGGAAGGCATGCATTTCCAGATTTTGTTCTTTTGCCATTTGGCGCAAAGTGGCTTCGGGATTATTTTCTCCGGTTTTTCCGAAATCAATGGAAGCGGCCCCGGCCGGATTACTTTCCGGCAGGCGCACCACAATATCCGCATAAAATTGATTGGGCCGGTCTTCCTGATATTTGGGCTGCGCATCCACCATCCGCAGACTTAACAGGGGAAAGGCCTCTTTCAGTGCCATGTTGAAGCGGGCTACCTGACTGCGGGATTCCCCCAGAACGGTAATTGTCATTTCCCGGGGCGACATCACAATGAGTGAAAATTCTGCAGAAGCGGGTTTTTTATTGAATATATCTTCTAACTGGTTCACCATTCGCCGGTTTTGGGTGGCATTGTTCTGGTAGGCGCGCTGAATCGCTTTGCGCTGAGGTGATTCTTCCACCACGGTTTCTGCTTCCGGTTCGGAAGTCTCCGCCACCGGTTTTCCCGGCCCGGCAGGCATCCACCAAAGCCAGATAATAATAAAAAGGATAATCAGGATCAGCCCGGCGGCACCCAGAATCCAATAGGTCTTTTTTGAACCTTTTTTTTCCGGTTCCCTTTCTCTGGATTTAAATACCGGTTCAGCCGGTTCCGGCTCCTGTTCTGATTCCACAACAAAAGCTTCTCTTTCAACTTCTTCTGCCGGCTCTTCTGCCTGTATTAAATATTCATCTTCCTGCAGAAAGGTGTCTTCTTCCCGCGGCTCTTCAGTCTTACTTTCCGCCGGCGGCGGAACCGGAATGTTTTCCTGATCTTTTTCTGTATTGATGGG
>JBAPTX010000043.1:0-7362 GCA_049282375.1 Calditrichia bacterium | reverse complement strand
TAATACTAATAATAAGGAGGCCGAGAATGAACAGAAAAGAATTGGTAGAAAAGCTGGCCGACAAGCAGGATGTAAGTAAAAAAGAAGCAAACGCTTTTTTAGATTCTTTCCTGGATGTCGTAAAAGATGAACTGCGGAATAATGGTTCGGTAAATCTGGTGGGTTTTGGCTCTTTTAAGGTTACGGAACGTCCTGCCCGCGAAGCCCGCAACCCCCGCACTGGCGAAAAGATCAATATTCCGGCGCGTAAGTCTCCGGTATTCCGCCCCGGAAAAGGTTTGAAAGAAATGTTTTAAGAATTGAATTTTAATTTCTTTTTGCAGTAAAGGCCGTCAAAATATTGACGGCCTTTTTTATTTAAAGGAACGCATAAACTCACGGCGCATTTTGGCAATGTTTACAATGGAAATCCCTTTCGGGCAGACCACTTCACACTCTGCATGGTTGGAACAATTGCCGAAACCTTCCCCATCCATTTTCTGAATCATTTGTTTTGCCCGGCTGCTTCGCTCCGGCTGGCCCTGGGGCAACAAGGCGAGCTGCCTTATTTTTGCACCTACAAACAGTGCCGCCGATGCATTCGGGCAGGCTGCCACGCAGGCACCGCAGCCGATGCATTCTGCTGAATCCATCGCCGAATCCGCGGTATCTTTAGATATGGGGAGCATATTAGCATCAGGAGCCCCCCCCGTATTTACCGAAACATACCCGCCTTCCGCAATCAGGCGGTCAAAAGCGCTGCGGTCCACCACCAGGTCCTTCACAACAGGAAAAGATTTGGCACGGAAGGGTTCAACCGTTATTGTATCCCCATCCTTAAAATGCCGCATATGCAACTGGCAGGTGGCGGTACGCTCCTGCCCCCCGTGCGGCATACCATTGATGACGCAGCCGCAGGTTCCGCAGATTCCTTCGCGGCAGTCACTGTCAAATTCAACCGGCTCTTTTCCTTCTTTTATCAATTTTTCATTTAAGACATCAAGCATTTCCAGAAAAGACATATCCGGAGAAACATTCTCAACCTGATAGGTTACCAGCTCGCCCTTTGCACTCCCTTCGGCCTGGCGCCATATCTTTAAAGTGAGCCTCATATCGTTCATTCATTTCTCCTTACTTATAGCTGCGCTGGCTGGGTTTCACATATTCAAATTTCAGGTTTTCCTTATGCAGCAACGGCATTTTCCCGGCGCCCTGATATTCCCAGGCCGCAACATAAGAATATTGTTCATCCCTTCGCTGCGCTTCTCCCTCCTCTGTCTGGAATTCTTCCCGGAAATGGGCGCCGCAGGATTCATTCCGGTGCAGTGCGTCCAGGGCAATTAATTCTCCAAGGTCCAGGAAGTCGGCCACGCGGCCGGCAAATTCCAGATTTTTATTCAAATCTTTTTCTTCTCCGGGGACTTGCAGGTTATTCCAGAAATCCTCTTTTAAGCGGGGAATTTCCTCCAGTGCTTTTTTCAATCCCTTTTCATTACGGGCCATTCCGGCATATTCCCACAGCAGCAGGCCCATTTCACGATGGAATTCCATTACCGTTTTCCTGCCGTTGATCCCGAGCAGACGGCGGGTCATCTCCACAATGGACTGTTCAGAATCCCGGAAGGATGAATTTTGCGTATCAACTTTTTCCAGTGATTCGCCGCTCAGGTAAATGCCCAGGGTATAGGGTATTACAAAATATCCGTCTGCTAAGCCCTGCATCAGGGCGCTGGCACCCAGTCGATTTGCCCCGTGATCGGAAAAATTGGCTTCTCCCAGAACAAAAAGTCCGGGTATATTGCTCATCAGGTTGTAATCCACCCAGAGACCGCCCATTGTATAATGAAGGGCCGGATAAATTCGCATGGGTCTGCGATAGGGATTTTCCGCAGTAATGCGTTCGTACATTTCAAAAAGGTTGCCGTATTTATCCCGCACGTTTTCTTCACCCAGCCGTTTTATGGCATCGGCAAAATCCAGGTAAACGGCACGGCCGGTATCCCCGACTCCGCGGCCCTCATCACAGACCGCCTTGGCTGCACGGGAGGCTACATCCCGCGGCACCAGGTTTCCGAATGTGGGATAGCGGCGTTCCAGGTAGTAATCGCGTTCCTCTTCCGGAATTTCGCCGGGCGGCCGTTTATCATTTTTCTTTTTAGGCACCCACACCCTGCCGTCATTGCGCAGGCTCTCGCTCATCAGGGTCAGCTTGGACTGGTAATCCCCGGAAACAGGGATGCAGGTGGGATGAATCTGGGTGAAGCTGGGATTTGCAAAATAAGCGCCTTTTTTGTAACAGCGCCAGGCTGCCGTGGCGTTGGAATTTTTGGCATTTGTGGAGAGATAATAGGCATTGGCATAACCACCCGTGGACAGCAGCACGGCATCTCCTGCATAGGATTCCATTTCGCCGGTAATCAGGTTGCGGCAGACAATTCCGCGGGCTTTTCCGTCAATCAGCACAAGGTCCAGCATTTCGCGGCGCGGAAACAGGCGCACTTTGCCGGTGTGAACCTGCCGCATTAAAGCGCCGTAAGCCCCCAGCAGCAGTTGCTGGCCGGTCTGCCCGCGGGCGTAAAATGTGCGGGATACCAGCGCCCCGCCAAACGAGCGGTTTGCCAGCAGGCCCCCGTACTCCCTGGCAAAGGGGACCCCCTGTGCCACCGCCTGATCTATTATTGCAGTGCTCAGTTCGGCCAGCCGGTACACGTTTGCTTCGCGGGAGCGGAAATCGCCGCCTTTTACCGTATCATAAAACAGCCGCCAGACGCTGTCCCCGTCATTCTGGTAATTTTTAGCGGCGTTTATACCGCCCTGTGCGGCAATGCTGTGAGCGCGCCGGGGTGAATCCTGAATACAGAAGTTTAAAACATTATAGCCCAATTCCGCCAGCGAAGCCGCTGCAGAGGCGCCGGCTAAACCGGTTCCCACCACAATAATGGTGTATTTCCGTTTATTTGCGGGATTAACCAGCGGGATGCTTCCCCGGTAGCTCTTCCAGAGATTTTCGATTGGCCCGGAGGGAACCTTTCCGTCCAGGGGCCTACCCTCTGATATTCGGCTGTCAAACGCCATTTAAATTTTCTCCCTTGGAAATTTAAAATCTGAAATAAACCCAGACGGGAATAATGATATAACCTGCCGCAAGAAGGATGGCCAGAACAGTGCCAAGGCCGTAGAAAACCGGCGTCAGGCGCGGGTTGCTTAAGCCCAGGGACTGCAGAGCGCTCCAGAAAGCGTGGCGCAGGTGAAAACCTAAAAATATCATTGCGGCCACATACCAGATGACCACCCATTCTTTCTGAAAAACTTCCACTACCAGCCGGTGCAAATCCCGAATTTGTGTCCCGTCGTGATTGATGATATATCCCGCATCTATTCCCGGACCGTATTTAAAGGTTATCAGATGAAGTACGGTAAAGACCAGAATGACCAAACCGGTATAAATCATGGTGGTAGAGGAAAGACTCTTTTTGCTGGTGCGGCCGGCGCTGCGCAAAACCACATAATTTTTATCGCGGGCGTTACGGTTTTTAAGAGCGGTGATGGTTCCCAGAATAAAATGCAGTAAAAAGAGCGCCAGCAGGATCAGTTCGACTAACAGAAGCAGTGGCCCCAAACTGATGAGTTTATGAGAATAATTATTGAACAGGGAAGGATTATCGGAAAACAGTGTGAGATTACCGATCAAATGGCCGATTACAAACAGGTAAAAAAACAGACCGGCAGCGGCAATAATATATTTCCTGCCAACTGTATTGCTAAAAATCGCTTTCAGCATAAACTCACCTTTATGTGTTCGATAAACGGATCGCCCGGTCGCGGCCGGATTACAGATGATGTTTGATATTAGTTTGGCTTATTTGCCGCAAAAATATCTCGAATCTTACTTTTAATTGCAACAGAAATAATTATTCTCAATTTTCCATTCCTGCACGGGGAGACCCGGCAGTGTTATTGTCAAGCCGCTGATTTACCTGCAAATAAATTGGCGCGTTTTTCTATTTAAGTAAAAAAAGAATTTTTCTTTGAGGGAAGGTTTGGCAGCAGGATTGAAAAAATTGAACAAACCAGGCTTGAAGGCTCTATTCTTAAATTCGCGGTCGGGTGATTTTTTCTCTATTTGAAGATGTCTTTCAGGCGGTCTTTTGCCTTCTCCTCCAGCCCCTTTTGAAATTCATTCTTTTCCTGTTCAATACGTTTTTCCAGCTCATTCCGCTTATTCTCGATGGTTTGTATTTGCTGCTGAATCTTCTGGTCAACATTATTCAGTTCCGCCTGCAGTTCTTTTTCCTTTTCCGCCGCCAGTTGTTCCAGTTGCTTTTTATACTTATCCACTTCCTGCCGCACACGCTGCTCCAGTTTCTCTTTGGCTCTCTGAATTTCCTCCGACACCAGTCCCTTTACCCGTTCTGCGATAATTTTATCCAGATTGCTGGATACTGAAAAGTTGAGATCGCCTTCCGACCGGTCTGCTTTTGCAGTGACGGTCAGCCGGTTAATTCCGCTGAGAATGGACTGCAAAATTTCAGCGACTTTGGCATTCATATCCGCTGCCGCTTCATTATATTTTATCTGCAACTGCGATCCTTCAAAATTAATCTCCGATTGAAAGTCGCTGCCCTTAAAGTGAATGCCGGCTGTCAGCTCCGCGATACCGCTTTCGATTTCAGAGGGCAGCAGTGAAATTTCGCTCAGTTTAATACTTTTCAGCGGCATCTGCTGAACGACTATGCGAAAATCTTCCACCGGAACCACCTGCAGATAATTCAGGCTGCCGGTCAGTTCCAGGGATGCCTGATCGCTACGGGTGCCGGTGATCCGGAAAGTGGTGGGGTTACCGGTAAACCGCTGGTCGGAGACGACATTTTCTATCTTTCCTTCAACATGCACATCATTCAGGATATTTCCATTGACAGAAATGGTTTTAAATAGAAAGTCGGGCCAGCTTCTGCGGGTTGAGAACAGAATATCCTGTCCCGCCAGCCGCGGCGGATTCTCTTTCTTGGGCTGGGTCGCCTGCACCTTTTCCACATAGTAGCGCGCCTTTCCCACCATACTGCTGACCCCCTGCAGGCGGCTCAGGATGTAGTTGCCGAACATCGTCATGCCTACATTTTTTACAGAAATGTCCGGCAGTTTGGCCAGGGAGAGCACCCGCTGGTAATCCTGTTGTATCCACCGGGATATCTGCTGGGGGGTTGCCGTCAGATCTTTCAGGTCGGCCTGAAAATTCTTTTTTATTTTTTTAAATTCCCGGGATATGGAATCCACTTCCTGAAATACCGCTTTGGATTTATTCAGCGCCTCCTGAAATTCGGCGACGGTGTTAATCTGATCCGGTTTAATGGATTCGATTTCCGCGCGCAACCGCTGCAGATCTTTTTCAGTCGGCAGATCATTCAGCCGTTCTTCCCAGGCATTGTATGCCGCCAGCAGTGCTTTTTGCAGTGAATCGGCTTTATCCGGGGTATGAAGGTCTACCAGCGCCCAGAGGCTGTCCAGATTTATCTTCTGGGTATATTGACCAAAATCCAGCACTGGTAAATGGACTTTCCGTTTTTCCATTTCACGCTGCAGCAGTTTGATGTAAAAAGGGGTGTTTTCGGAAACTTTGGGGAGTGCACCGTCTGTTTTGCGGCGGGTATTCAGTGCCAGGGATTCCACAACCAGGCCCTCCACCATTATTTTCTTTTCCAGCAGCGGTTCCCACTGCAGCCGGAATGCCACCGGACCGGTCTCAAATAAATTATGCCAGGTATTATTTGGATTGGTTACCTGCAGGCGGTCCCATTTCATGTGAAGATCGCTCAACCCGAAATCCACACCGTCAAACTCCACCTTTGATCCCCAGACCACGCTGCCGACTTCCTCCAGACGGTTTTCCAGCCAGCGGTCTGTCAGTAAAAAGGTCAACAGAAATAATACGGCAAAAAGAATTATTAGAAAAATAAGGCCTTTTTTTCGCAAACTAATCCCCCAGGAACTTAATTCTTTGATAGAGCTGATAGATCTGCGAGGACTTCAGATACTTCATCGCTTTCCAGTTCTGGACTTTCGGTTCATATTCGCGCCGGTAAAAAATTATGCCGTGTTTTACCAGGAAAAACATCGGCAACATTAAAATAAGCCCGGTAATCAGGCTGCCCATTACCACCGTATTATAAAAATTAGTAAATGGAAAGAACGGCATGTTATACAAAGAAACCCACAGTCCCCGCAGCGATTCGGTGCCTGCCAGCAGCGCATAACCAATACTGTGCAGCAGCGGGTCGAAAAGATAGACAAGGGCGCGGAACAGCGCCATGGCAAATAAGGCAGTGGCAATGTTGACATTCAGGATAATAATAAGCAGGATGAAAATAAAGGTCAGTGGATTCAGAAAAGAGGGGATCAGGCCCACCATCATTCCCAGAATAAATCCCCCGGCAACCTGTTTGGGGCTGGCAGCGGAGCGGATAATGTTAACCAGCCGGACAATAAATTGAATGATGAACATATTTCCTCAGCGGAATTTTGAGATCTAAATTAAATAAAGCCGATTCCCTGTGCGGCTTGCGGCTGTAAACGGGAAATAATTTACGGTGAAAAGCGGGTGATTACAATTTATTAAAGGGGCCGCGTATCCGGCGGTGGCTCCGTTTTTCAATGAAAAAGAACCGATCACGTGCATTCGTGCGGCTATCTTAAAACAGCAGCCGGTTTAGCAAATGCGTGCAGATCAGCGCATAAAAACCGGCCAGCACATCATCCATCATAATACCCCATCCGCCGGGCAGGTCCTGCGACTGGTCAACGGGCGGCGGTTTCCAGATATCAAACAGGCGGAAGAATAGGAAAGCAACCAGAAACAGCCGCCAGTCCGCTGGAAGGAACAACAGGCTGATTCCCATGCCCACTACTTCATCAATGACCACCAGTGATGGATCCGGCCCTTTTTCCCGCTCGACAGCAGTGCCGCTGTAAACCCCCAGAAACAGCAGCAGTATTAGGACGGCAATCAGAAAAAAATCGTTTAGCGGGGCACAGAAATAGATGATCAGCAGTGCCAGCAGGCTGCCGGCAGTTCCGGGCGCTACGGGTGAATATCCCGCTCCCAGCGCGGTCGCTATCAGATAATTTAAAAATTTAAGCAATTTATTTCCTGTTTATACCATTGTCCGCATTATCCCTGGCTGAATAAATAAATCAGCAGAAAAGTCAGCCCCGGACTTCTCTGTTAATTAAACAGTGTCCAGTATATCCCGAAACGGACCTGCCGGTATAATTCGGGATAGCCGGTTACCAGTTGGTAGTCCTGTGAAGTAACATTTTCAACCACAAAAAACACGGTGGCGGATTTTACATGACCCAGTATTTTAAAATCCAGCAGGTGATAATTGC
>JBAPTX010000042.1:0-7216 GCA_049282375.1 Calditrichia bacterium | reverse complement strand
CAACAATTGTGCCAGAAAAGGGAAGCTTTGGAAATGCCTGTTATTGCTTGGGCTTGGAAATAAATAATAGACTTTCAGGTAGAATTATGACGAAAACCGCTACAAAAAGGGTGTTGAATTCGACAGTCATAGGATCAGAATTACTTCACCTTGATCTCAAACTCGGTCCCATCCTGTTTATCCACCAACTGCACACCGGCTTCTTCCAGTGAGCTGCGGATAAAATCGGCCATTTCAAAATTTTTGGCGCTTCGCAAACGGTTGCGCGTTTCCACCGCCACCTGAATGATTTTTTCAATCGAACCCTGCAGCGGCACTGCGGCTTCCTTCATCAGATCCGCCGGAATCAGGCCCAGCACTTCCCCGCCTAATTTTGTAAAAAGTTCATCCGTTTCTTCGAGAAAGGGCCGGTGCAGCGGATCTCCGGAATTCAGATAGCTGTTAACCGCCCGGCTCAGATCGAACAACACCGCGATGGCCCGCGGGGTATTGAAATCATCGTTCATCATTTCCTCGAACCGGCTGCGGTACTCCCCGATTTCAAAGGGCGGCTTGAAAGAAGAATCTTCTCCGGCGCTTTCAAGGGCATTACGTAAATTACGGATGGTGCTCAGCAGTTTATCCAGCCCTTTTTCGGCGGCGGAAAGCGCCTCGTTGCTGAAGTCCAGTGCACTGCGGTAATGGCTGCTGAGCACAAAATAGCGCAAAGTCACTCCGCTGAATTTCTCCAGCGCATCTTTCAAAGTGACAAAGTTGCCCAGCGACTTGCCCATTTTTGTGCCGTCCACGGTAACCATATTATTATGCATCCAGTAGCGCACAAACGGTTTTCCGCTGGCTGCTTCCGACTGGGCGATTTCGCACTCGTGGTGCGGGAAGATGTTTTCCATTCCGCCGCCATGGATATCGAAAGTATCGCCCAGATACTTCATGGACATGGCCGAGCATTCAATGTGCCAGCCGGGGTATCCCATTCCCCAGGGACTGTTCCACCGCATCAGGTGGTTCTCGTCCGCCCGTTTCCACAGCGCAAAATCTGCCGGATTGCGCTTTTCGGGATTCACCGCCACTCGGGAACCGGCTTCCATTTCTTCGGGATTGCGGCGGCTGAGCTTGCCGTACTCGGAAAATGCGGACACATCGAAATAAACATTGCCGTTTACTTCATAAGCATATCCCTTATCCAGCAGCTTCTGAACCATAGCAATCTGCTCGGGAATATGCCCGGTGGCACGGGGGAAAATATTTGCCCGAAGAATCCCTAACTGGTCCATGTCGTCAAAGTAGCTCCAGGCATAATGCTCGGCCACTTCCATGGGATCAGTCTTTTCCCGCCGGGCCTGCTCTTCAATTTTATCCTCCCCCTCATCGGCATCGTCAGTTAAATGGCCTACATCGGTGATATTCTGCACATATTTAACCCGGTAACCGAGATAACGGAGGTAGCGCACCACTACATCAAAGCTGATATAGCTTTTGGCGTGTCCGATATGCGGATCGCCGTAAACGGTAGGCCCGCAAACATAAATGTAAACCCTGCCCTTTTCCATCGGCTTGAACTCTTCTTTGCGGCGGGTTAAGGTATTGTAAATCTGTAGAGGCATATTTTTTCCTTCATCGTTTCATTTTTATTTTAAAACTTTTTAAAACCATTTTGTTCAAGTTGGAATTACCCCCTCCCGGCTTCCGGCAAAAATAACCGGAATAAGCATCAGCAGGCAAGCAAATATTCAGTCTGCTGAATGGTACAAAATCAGGTTCTTTGTTTTTTACTTTTATTAATTCTTTCACTTTCGTATAATAAAGACAATCAGAAAAAAAAACGGTAACTGATGCCTTTATCATAAATCAGCGGTTTCGGTCTTCTACTCGACTCTTTGCAGTCGTTTTAATTAAGGCTTGATCTGGCATTTATCCAATCAATAGGAGAGTATAATGAAAGGGTATTCCCGTTTTCTGTCTATTCTTCTGCTGCTCACCCCCTCTGTTTTGTTTTGCTTCAGCAACGAATCCTTCCGTCTGCGGGGTATCGGACAGGAACTGCGCTGGATTGTAAATGATCGTTATACCAATATCTTTATTAATCCTGCCGAACTGAACCTGATTAACAAGAACCATCTTTTCACCAATCTCAGCAATTTATCCGGCTCCCCGCGCCGAATACTGGACCCTGATCAGATTTATCAAAATGAAAGCGGCGCGTTTCTCATTGGCACTTTCTACCGGATGCGTTCCTTTAATCTGGGCGTGATGGCCGAAATCTGGAAAGACCGCCAATGGGCAACCGGCACTTACCGCATGCCGTATCCCTTTTCTGATTATCATTTTAACTGGACGGCATATTCTAATCAGGAAGGAAGCTGGCTTCAGGAAACCGACAACGGAACTGTGGAAAATATCCAACATGGTCATTCAATAAATTCTGATGGGCAGGGAATCAATTTTCAATTCCTGTTTTCTCGCAAATCATTTGGTTTAGCTTATCAATTAATTTATTCAAGGCCCCCAGATCTGCCATATCATGATGACCTGTATCATTATTATAAACTCACCGAAGGCGGACCGCAGCCAATTGAATCGATAGAAGCGATACAAACTGAAAAAAATGATCCCAACAGTATTTCTCAAATTCATCGCTTAAATGCGGGTTTTATACTGCCATTGAAAAATAATGACTCCCTGGATTTTACGGCTGGTTTAAGTTATTACCGCAATAATCAGGAAGCATCCGGTGTGAAGACCAAAGAAATTAATTATGATCCTGATAATGATCAAAATACCCCTTTCTCAACAAATTACTACCAGTATTATTTACGTGACGAAACGAAGACAGATAACCGGCCGGCCGGATTAGGGATTCAAACCGGGATTCGTTATTCAAAAAAACTCCAGAAAGAATTAACACTGAGAATGACCGGAATGTTATCCTACCAGCCGGCAAAGGATTCAGATTACAGCATCAGCAACAATTTCAATGAAATTATGCTGGATGTCAACGGTAACACCCTGTTCAGTACCCATGACAGTTCTACTTCAGAGGGCACCAGAACCCAGAGAGATTTGCTGGGATCAGTAACGGCAGGGGCGGCAATCACACCTGTGCCCCGGGTAACCGCAGGACTGGCAATTCGCTACGAATATGAGCGTTTCAACCGAAAGGATGATTTAGATCAGAAAAAAAATGAAATCGTTCACCGGTATCATCGCCTGATCCTGCCGGCAGGCGGCGAATACCGTCCAACCGACAAACTGGCCCTTCGCCTGGGAACAGTAAGCATCTGGCAAGCCCATCGATATGAAAATGATGTCTTTGAAGTGGGTGAACCCGGCAGCCATTTATATAAAGTAAATGCTAAGGGAGTGAACTCCAGGGCAACCATGGAAACCCGCTATTCCTACGGATTGGGTTACCGGATAAATTCTTCCCTTCAATTTGATTTTACCGGTATCACCGATTTAACGGAAATCAGCTCATTATTGCTGTCCGTGACAATCTATTATTGAAAGGGGATTAAAATGAGTACTCGTAAATTCTCTTATCTTACAGTTGGGGCGGTAATTTTTTTCCTGCTCTGGCTGGGTTGTGAAGAGATGCCGACCCAGGACAAGCAAACTGTATCATTAAATCTGGCGCCGGTTGTACATATTACCCAGCCGCAGAATAACAGCAGCTTCCGGAACGATGAAACCATTCAATTTGAAGCAAAAGTCACAGATATAAAGGATAAAAATCACCAGTTAAAAGCGGTATGGGTCAGTAACAAAGATGGTGTGCTGGATACTGCCAGAGTCAATGAAAACGGGATAACCACTTTCACTTCAGATAATCTGAGCTACAATACGCACACCATATATTTACGGGTAACCGACAGTAACGGAAATGTGGGCAAAGATTCCGTGCAGGTTCTGTTGAATTATCCGGAGCCGGTTGCAATGCAATCTGTAACTGTGGAGAATAATGCGGTAGTGGTAAAATGGAATAAGAGTAATTTACATGATTTTTCAAAATACATTGTCTATCGTTCTATCACCCCCGATCCTTCAAACACTTTACAGAAAATGGCCACCATTACTTACCAGGGAACCACCAGCTATAGTGAAAGCCCTCCGCCGATTTGCCAGCAGGCTTTTTATTATGTGGAGGTTTTTAATAATGCAGGTCATTCCGCACGCAGTGAAGGATTATCGATAGATGAACCGGCAGGCGATTTTTACCGGTTTTATATTAAACAGGCACTGATTCACCCGACAGACACTAAAATATTTATTATTGATGCCGCCCAGCAGCATTTGTATAAAATAGACTATTATAATTTGACGATTCCCGAAGAATATCTGTATATACCGGGGGAATTCGGATATGGAGATCTGGAATACAACGGGTCAAATTATGAATTATATGTACCACTGGGGAATATCATCAAAATATTTTCACTGGATCCGTTTCAGGAAACAGGAAGCATAACAGTTCCTTATAAAATCCACAGCGTCGAGGCGGATCAGTTGGGGCATCTTTATGTATCTCTTGAAAAAACTTACCCGGTGGATTCAACCCTTCTGGTGTATGACAGGGCGAGCGGCCAGCAGATAGGAGGGCCTTACACCGGTTCCGGCGGCCGGCTCCTGAGATCACCGAGTGATCCAAATTTATTGGAGTTAAAAGAATCCGACCAGACCCTTCATCTCCATGGTTTTAATAACCAGGGAGAAATTGTGAATCATCTTTTCTTGCAGCCCATGGTGCCATTAAGCGAAAAATTATTCGCTATTGTTGGGCGTTTTCTTATAACAGGCGAGCAGGGACATTTTTTCAGTTCGAATACGCTGGACTATTTCGGGATGGTGGGAAGCGGAGAAGGCTACTCTGATTTTTATTATGCGCCCTCCTTCAACCATATTTATGCCTCCCGGCAGTCCGGAAAAGTGATTCAAAGGTTCAGTTATACCTCCCTGAATCAACTGGATAATCTGGAAACACATTGGAATGTTGAACGGATGTTCGTAAAAGGTTCACAACTGGTCACCATCGAAACTTCTATTTACGGATCCCATGCTTATAAAACCGGGATATATTAGCCGGGCTTGCTCTTGCACCCCCTTTTTGCGCTATCGGCAATAATTCAAAGCTGAAGCGCGGGGGGCTTAAAGCCGGCAGGTACAGTCGTCCGTTTTGAATAACCCGGCGGCCGCAACCGGGGCAAAATGGGTTTGACTTATAAGGAAATTGACGGGTCCGGCACTGCAGACAAACCCAACGGCGCAACTACCCGCGGCAAAATTCCCTTTAAATAAGCGATCAGAATCCCGTAATTGGTGATGGGCACCTGTGCAGTGCGGGCGCGGAAAACATGCCGCAACGTCTGCCGCCGGTTGATCATGCAGGCACCGCAATGGACAATCAGTTTATAACGGCTGAGGTCTTCAGGAAAAGTGCCGCCGGCGTGCACATCGTATTGCAATTCCCCCCCCGCCCTTTCATTGAGCCAGTGGGGAATTTTTACCCGGCCGATATCCTCCTTCTGAGCATGATGGGTGCAGGCTTCTGCAATCAGCACCCGATCGCCCGGTTCCAGATCATTCACGGCTTTTACGCCTTCCAAAAACGCTTCGATATCCCCTTTATAACGGGCAAAAAGAATGGAAAAACTGGTCAGCGGAATTTCTTCCGGCACCATTAGCGATACACTCTGAAACACCTGGGAATCGGAAATGACCAGGGTTGGCGGTGCAGTCAGTTTTTCCAGCGCCTGCGGCAAATCCATATCCTTTGTCACCAGCACATGGCAATTGTTGTCCAGCAGTTCCCGCAATACCTGCACTTCCGGCAGAATCAGACGGTTCTTCGGCATGGCATCATCTATGGGGATCACCATTACAACCGTATCCTGCGGCCCCACCAGATCGCCGACAATGGAGGCCTGCTGCCAGTCGCCCGGCTCCATTTCAATGAATTTTTCTTTTAACTCATGTATCCCCTGGCCGGTAACAGCGCTCACTTTTAAAACCGGCTGCTGTTCGCTCTCAATCTGCGCCAGAACCGGCCGGTAACCCCCTTTGTCTATTTTATTCAGCACAACCAGATAGGGAATTTTCAGAAGATTAATTTCGTAGATTAACTGCCGTTCAAAATCCGACCAGCCGGTCTCCGCGCTGACTACCAGCAATGCCAGATCTGTTTTATCCAGCACTTCCCGGGTTTTCTTTACCCGCAGCGCTCCCAGTGACCCTACATCATCCAGTCCGGCAGTGTCGATCATGACACACGGTCCCAGCGGCAGAATTTCAATTGATTTGTAAACCGGATCGGTTGTGGTGCCGGGGACATCGGAAACCAGCGCAATATCCTGACCGGTAACGGCATTCACCAACTGCGATTTACCGGCATTCCGCCGTCCGAAGATGCCGATGTGAATGCGATTGCTGCGCGGGGTGCTTTTCATATTAAAATAAGCTCCTTACTTCAGGCTGATACGGAATCTGAATGCAATTTATAAGAATGGCCTTTTCCGGTTCCGATTTCACGGCCGGCCGCCTTAATTCTGGCGACCGTTTCCTGAAAAATAATCTCGCTGTTATCCCGGGCACTGCGTTTGCCGGGATATATTTCATACAACTCCCGGTACTGCGCGGGAGTAAAATTTGGCATAATAACATTGGCGCCGCACTGCAGTGCTTTTTCCAGCCCCCTGTCGTCCAGCGTCTGCAATGCAGTTGTAGCGGGTAAATGAGTATCTTTCAGCAGGATGCGCGCGACCGCCAGAGTTAACAGACTGAATTCAACCGCTCCGGAGGGGAAACTGCCCAGCGGAGTGCCGGGATGGGCAATGAACGGGCCGATTCCTGCCATATCCATATTAAATTTCCGCAGAAACAGCAGATCATCCGCTACATCTGCAACAGTCTGCCCGGGAAGCCCCAGCATACATCCGCCGCCAACCTGATAACCGATTTCCCGCAGATCCTGTAAACAGCGGTAGCGCTCTGCATACTGCATATCCGGGTGCAGCCGTTTATAGAGCCGGGAGTTGAAGGTTTCCTCCTTCAGCAGATAACGGTCCGCTCCGGCCCGGAACCATCTTTCGTACTCATCCCGCGGCCTTTCTCCCAGCGACAGGGTAATGGCAAGATCTGTGCGCTCTTTAATTTTGAAAATCAAGTTCTCCACTTCAGGGGAGGTCCAGCAGGGATCTTCCCCGCTTTGCAGAACGACCGTCCC
>JBAPTX010000041.1:0-3352 GCA_049282375.1 Calditrichia bacterium | reverse complement strand
GGTGTAATTTTCCCAATAAAAGTATATGAAAAGAAAGCCATTTTCCGGTTAAAAACGGATCACCGGTAAACAGAGAAAGGAGGCCGCTGCCAAGCACCAGCAGAAGACCCACTGCAATATAGCTCAGCGGATCGAACCGGAGTTTTCCGGCCGCCGTTTCGATCCCGTAAGCAAAATAATAGAGAATAAAGGCGCTGGCTGCAATCAGCCCGCCGGCAAAACCGCCGCCGGGAAGATTGTGCCCCCGATAAAAAATGATCAGTGAAACAATGATCATCAAAGGCGAGAGATAACGTGTGGCGGTCTGCAGAATTACAGATCCCATTATTTCTCCTTTAATTTCAATTTCATCAGCGTGAACACCCCCAGAGCGGCAATAGCCAGAACGGTAACTTCGCCCATGGTATCGAACCCGCGGAAATCCACCAGAATGACATTGACGATATTCTTTCCGTGTGCAAGGGAAGCGCTGTTTTCCACAAAGTAGGCGGAAATTTTTTCTCCCAATTCAACCATATTCGCCCGCAGAACCAGCAGGGTCATAATACCGCCTCCGGCAGCGGCAATTACAGCATCGCGGATGCGGGTGGACCGGGAAGATAATTTTTTGAACTTCGGAAGACGGTAGATAATGATAACGAACAGAATGAGGGTGACGGTTTCAATGAGAATCTGGGTTAACGCCAGGTCTGGTGCGCTGTACAGGACAAATATTATTGCGAGACTGTATCCCACCACCCCCACAGAAATCACCGCTGCAATCATGGAGGATGAAAAAATTACCACCAGAACGGACAGGAAGATCAGCAGGCAGAGCACCATTGCAAACATTGCAGTGATATCTATTTCACCCAAAGGCATTCTGATGTTTCCGAATTCAAGCAGGCGGTACCATACCAGAAAAGCAGTGAAGGACAGGATGATTATCAGGTAGCGCCGCTGATAGCCGCTTTGCAGACGGCGGGTCAGAAAACCGGCTGATTTTTGAAGGCTGGTAAGCAGCAGTTCATAAAGGTGTTCGGGGCCGAGCCGCCGGAGCAGGGACGCGCCGGCTGTTAATCCCCGTAAACGGTTCTGGCTGAAAAAGAGGGCCAGTGCTCCGGCAATGGTCAGCAGGCTCAGCAAAACCGCCGGATTAAATCCGTGCCATAGTGCCAGATGCAGGGGGACAGTTCTGCCTGCAACGGCTGAGACCGCTGGCTGAAGAATTGCTTTTTCAATAAGCTGTGGAAAAAGGCCGAATACCAGGCCCAGCGTGCCTAATACCAGAGGCCCCAGCCACAGTAAAGGGGAAGGCTTTGCAGGAGAATCCACATCTTCTTTTCTTCTTCCGAAGAAGGGAGCAATGCCGGCCTGCCAGGCAACGGCTGCCAGAAACATGTTGCTGAACAATAAAACCAGAATCAATAAAGTGCGGCTATTTAAAAAGTGCAATCCACTCTCATAGATCAGTTCTTTGCCAATCAGTCCAATGGCGGGGGGTAGTCCCGATTTGGAAACAGCCGCCATTATTCCGCCAAGCGCCACCAGCGGCATCAGACCGGCCAGGCCCCCCATGCGGGTAATATCCCGGGTACCGGCTTTATGATCGATTACGCCCGCGCACATAAACAGGGTGGCTTTATACAGTGCATGGGCAAAAAGATAAATGACCGCTCCTTTCACGGCTGTTTCGCTGCCGATGCCCAGCATCAGCACCAGCATACCCAGCACACTGACTGTAGAATAGGCCAGCAGTCGTTTTATGTCCGTTTGCACAATGGCCATCCAGGCGCCGGTGAGCAACGTCAGGCCGCCAATCACCGGCACGGTGTTCATCCAGAGATCGGTCTGGTTCAGCACCGGACTTAAACGGGCAAGCAGATAAATTCCTCCTTTTACCATAGTTGCGGAATGAAGATAGGCGCTCACCGGAGTGGGTGCGGCCATTGCGTTGGGCAGCCAGAAATGGAAAGGCACCTGGGCGGATTTTGTAACGGCACCGAACAGAATCAGCAGAAAAATTGCCGCATAATGGGGATGCTGACGGATTATTTCGCCTTTATTTAAAATCGTTTCCAATTCATAGCTTCCCGCTGCCTGGCCGAGAAGAATTATGCCGGCCAGCAGCGCCAGACCGCCGACATTGGTAACCAGCAGCGCCTGTAAAGCCGCTTTCCGCGATTTTATCTCTTCGTTGTGATACCCGATGAGAAGAAATGAGCTGATCGTGGTAAGTTCCCAGAAAACATAAAGCGAAATGAGGTTGCCTGCCAAAACCAGCCCCAGCATTGAACCCATGAACAGCACCAGGTATGTGAAGAAACGGCCGAGGTGGGGATCATGCTTCAGATAATCTTTTGAATACAGAAAGATAAAAGCACCGATTCCGGTGATCAGCAGAGCAAACAGCAGGCTTAAACCGTCCAGGTAAAAGGCAAACTGAATATTCAGTGAAGGAATCCAGTTATAGCTGAATGTCAGAAAGCCGGTCTCTTGAATTAGGGGAAGAAATCTCAGGAAAATCAGAAACCAGGCAACCGGCAGAAGAGAAACCAGCCAGGCGGCTGTATTCTTGGAAAGCCGGAATAAAAAGGGAATGAAAGGCGCCACTATAAAATTAAGGAGTACAGCAATCAGGATATCCATATGCTCCGCTGATTTTATTACTGGTTTCTTTTGGCTTTAAAACGGTTTCGAAAACATTTAAGCTCTTTCACTTTCCGCATGAGAATTGCTGTAAAATTCAGCGCCTATACAGCATTGTAAATACAATGAATGGCTGATGATGAAAATCGGTTCCCGCAAGTAATAAAGTCCGCGGGCTTCAGAATGGTTGATATTGCAAAAAAAGGGGATATATCCATTCTGAAAACCCTATTCCGGTAAATATAATTTTAATTGACCTATCTTTGATTTGCAATGATATTAATTTTCAGGAAACAGCAGTTTATCCGGTGAAACCGTTTTCAGTGAATGTTCTTGCAGTTTGAACCGGCCCCGGATTATCACCGATTCAGTTTCAAACATAATTAATCAATGTTGAATTTATTGAGAATAATAAATGACTGTAAATCCCGTCCGCAACCTGGTAAAACAAAATGTTGTGGTTATTTCTGCACTGGTTATAACCGGTTTTGTGCTGGTATTATTTCTAATGTTACCTCTGGGCCGCAGCCGCATTAACAAACAGGAGGTTACAAGAATTCATTTTGCGGATAATATCTCATCTGCCCACAACAAACTGATTGCCAGGTTTAACGAAGAGTACCGCGGCCGGATTCAGGTAGTGCCGATAGACCTTCCCTTTTCTAAGTTCAGTACCAACGAACGCAAGGAGTTACTGGCCCGTTCCCTGCGCAGCAAGAGCGAT
>JBAPTX010000040.1:0-5700 GCA_049282375.1 Calditrichia bacterium | reverse complement strand
GGTCAGCGGCCCCGGTTTTCTGGATGAAGCCGCTTTTCTGGAAACCATTCTTCAGAATCTGGAAGAGTGCTGCGCTGCGCCGCCCTTTAACCGGGTGCAGCATCTGGTGCTGGAAAACGCCGCTGATCTCAAAGAAATCCATTTCCGGCTGCTGGATCAGTTTAAATCACTGGGCTGGCAAATCTACCTGTTGTTCCGCTTTGGAGAAAATCCGGCCATTGATGCCGGGAAGGAAAGCCTGAACCGGCGGCTGGAAGCGCTCAGTGACCGCATTGTGGAATATCCTGATGCGCAGGGGTTTAGCAGTCGGCTGTTCCGAATGGACGGCGGAAAAGCGGATGCCGCCAACATGATTTCTATTGAAAGCGCCCGGGACCGTTTGAGTGAAGTAGAATCGGTGGCCGCCCGCATTAAAGAATTAATGCTGAAAGGCAAGCTGCATTACAGCGATTTTGCCATTGCCCCGCCCCGGCTTGCCGGCTACCGGCAGCATATCGAAACCGTGCTGAACCGGCATCAAATCCCCTGTCATTTTGCGGAAGGGCAGCCTTTAAGTCAGTCACTCCCCCTGCAGCATTTGCTGCTGTTTTTCCGCTGCCTGCGGGAAGACTTCCCGCTGAATACACTGCAGAAACTGCTGCAGTCGCCTTTCTTCAAATATCATCAGCAGACAGCCGGGCTGCCCCTGCGAAACCTGCTGGACCAACTGCGCATCCGCGGCGGGCGCAATCTGATCCTGAAGCAGATTGAACAGTTGCAGCGGCTGCATCATGGCGGCGCTGCGGAGGCGGCAGGGAAAAAATGGGCCGTGCTGCAGGAAACGCTGAAACACCTTTTCCGGGAAACGGAGGCCTTTCCCCCAAAAAAATCAGCGGAAGAATTTTTACGCCTAACCGCAGATTTAATCCGGCGGCATCCCTTTTACGGCGATACAACATTACCCGCAGAGCGGGACCGTCTGCTCCGGCTGCAGAACCGCCGGCAGGCACTGGACTTCTTCCTGGAAAAACTGCAGGAATGGCAGCAGGCTTTCAGCGTATGTTTCCCCGCTGCGCTGCTGCGGTTCGAAGATTTTCTGGAAGCAGTGGAATACATCATTTCAACCTATCATTTTCACCCGCGCCGACCACGGAATGCCGGGGTGACGGTCCTGCCCCTGGCGCAGGCAGTCCGCGGCGGCTGCACCCATTTGTTCATCCCCGGGATGGAAGAAGGCGCCATTCCGCGTCCGGAAAGCGGCGGGCTGGCAGCCGCGCAGTTAATTCCCCATCCGCTGAAACCCTTTGCCGGAAGCGAAACCCTCTTCCGGGAGCGGGAACTGTTTCTGGAAGTACTGCAGTCCGGGGCGGAGGTTCATTTCCTGTATCCACGCTTCCACAAGGATAACCCGGTGCTGCCCTCCGGCTTTTTACGCGAATTAAAACGGGTGCTTCATATCAAAGAAAGCAATCCGCCGGAACCGCTGCTGACCCGCGGAAGTGTGCTGGAAGAAATCTGCCGCCTGCAGCAGGAAACCGGGAAGAAAGAGGGAAAGCTGCCGGAGCCCCTGCAGAAAATCATTTCCGCTGCCGAGTGGGCGCAGTTGCAGCGCCGCCTGAGGGTGGAATCCCTGCGCAGCAAAAAAGACGCTTTCAGTGAATTCGAAGGGAATCTGCAGTCCCGGCCGGCGGCGGGCTGGCTCAATTACTATTTCCGGCAGCGCCCCTTTTCGGTATCGCGGCTGGAAACCTATGCCGCCTGCCCGATGATCTTCTTTTTCCAGCAGATTATGGGCGTGGAGCCGCGGGAGGAAGCCGCCGAAGAACTGACCGCCCTGGACCGCGGGCTGCTGATCCATGACATCCTCTATCGGTTTTACCGGGATTACCTCCCGGAAAAACAGAGCGAAGCGCGGCTGAAGGAAATTGCCGAAAAAGCGCTGGCGGCGCTGCCCCTGCGCCGCACCCTGCTGCGGCAACTGGATGAGGAATACCTGCTGGGGAACGCCGAACAGCCCGGCCTGCTTTCTGCTTTCTGGGAATACGAAAAGCAGGCCCGGCAGGAGTTTACCACCGTCCCCAAACATTTTGAATTCAGTTTTGGAGCGGAGCCGCGCGGCGGGGAAGAAGCCGATCCCGCCTCCACTGCAGAGCCCCTGCGGGTGGAGCGCAACGGCGAAACCTATCTGTTCCGCGGTAAAATTGACCGTATCGAGATCGGCCCGCAAAATGAACTGCTGGTGGTAGATTACAAAACCGGGCGGGAACCGGCTTTCCGCGAATTATGGGAAGGGCGCAGCCTGCAGTTGCCCCTTTACCTGCTGGCCGCTTCCCGGCTGCTGAATGATGGGGCCTACCAGCCCGCCGGGGGCGTTTACTACCTGCTGAAGGATGCCCGGGAGATCAATAAAAAAATTGCATTTCTCTCGGCGGATACTCCCATTACCGGCCGCAGGGGATTGCGGCTGCCTTACCATAGTTACCGGATCGGGGAAGAAGAAGCCGGCCTGCAGGATTTTCTGCAGCGCAGCCTGACCTTTGCAGTGGACTACATCCGGCAGATCCGGAGCGGCCGCTACAACCAAACCACAGAGAGCACCCGGTGCCGCGGCTTTAACGGAAAGGACTGCCTGTTCCGGCCATTGTGCCGGCTGAATCCGGAAAAGCAGGCACACCTGCGGCAGGCGGAAGAAAGCGGGGAGGCAAACGGTCGTCCCGGTGCAATTCATCCCTGAATCACCCGACGAGCGGAGCAGCGGAGTGCATTGATCGCGGATTGGCAATTTCAGAATGCAGATGGTGTCTGCAATTCCGGATATGTGCAATCACCGCTAAAAAAAAGAACCCCACCTGTTGATGGGGTTTTTTCCTGCAAGGCGGGTCCGGTAAATTTTACGAGTCAGGCAGCGTCATTGGCATCTGATTTAGTTGTGACCTCTTCTTGGCAGCAGGGGGCATTCAAAATAAGTCATGGTGGGTTCAAAATCATTCAAATCCAAATCCGCGACGCTGCAGGCATTTGAATAATCTGTGGTCACGCCTGCTTTCAGCACAAAAACATGCCAGCGGCCGCCGTTAAAATCCTGATCTCCCGGTTTTGATTCGGAGATCGCACCCACACCGTCTTTAAAAGCTCCCTGGTAGAGATTATCAAACGGACCGTGGCCGGGTTTAAAGTGCGCCGGCGTTCCGATCGTTCCGAACAGCTCACAATCTGCCCAAATCATGCCGCCCTTGCCTACCTTTGAAAAGGATTGCCCCGAGGCTGAATTATCCAATGCATTTGCGGAAGGCATTGTGGGGCTGTTTGCATTCTGGCATCCCACCACAAAGAATAAGGATGCTGCGAATAACACCAATACTATATTGAACTTATACATAAGTGCACCTCACTTTCCGTTGATTTTGGTTTTAGTAAAATAGCCGCTTAAAAATAGGCCGAGGCAGTCACAGAACTATCACAAATGCTTCAAAGAAAATTAACATTTGACCGGAGTGTTTTATATCCTGGAAAATGAGGGTGATCTTTCCAAAAAAGATGGTAATGCCTTCCTCCCTTTTTCATTTTACCCTTTACATTCTTCCCCCGGGACCGGGGATGAAAGAACCGGGGTATCGGGGTATTGGAGAGGGCATCGATTGCGGATTGCAGGTTTTCCCGAAAGGACGCCTTTGGCGCGGATTGTTCTGAGGGGCGAACCTAAATTAAACAGCGCTTTTTTGGGGGCTGGTAAAATTTGCTTATTACTGGGGGGGAGTGGAGAAACAGACCGGACTACCTTTATTATTACTACACTTATATGCTATAGTAAATTTTCTGATTGTTTTAAAAAACCAACAACATTTAGAGGATTCTCAAAATAATTTTGATCGTCATTTATTTTTTGGGCCAATATTTCAAATCCCCCTTTTGCATACTCTTCCATCAAATGTAAAAGAGCGTTTGCTTTTTCATTTGCTTGTTGATCATCGAGATCTTCAATTTCTTCAAGTGAAAACTCTGATAATGCAAGTAAACTCATAAAGATATATTGAGTGATTCGCTTTGGTTTCCATTCCCCAATTGATAAAAATTTTGTCCCCTTGTTTCTATCAAAATCCAAGCGGTTTTTTGCTTTTATACCAATCATCAAGGCATACATATAGCACTCGTAATATGTACCAAATGCCTTACCCCGTTCAAATTGTTCTTGATCAGACCTATCAGAAATGCTGATATCCTTTTTTCTTGAAAGATGCTCAACTATATCTTTGTAAATATTGGGGTAGTGAGGTGTTTTAGTTTCAAATTTTTCTAATAATAATTTCAATTTAGATTTACCTTTTTAACATGTACAGTTAGTTCGCTTCTGTTTTTTGTTGAAATCTTATCAGGAATATCAAGATAATGAACCGTAAGTTTTTTTTCATGGTTTTCAACCGCGTTTTTCAACTCTTTTAATTCATCAATATCAGGTTTGAACCGATTTGTTCTTTCAGGATCACTATTTAGGAAATCATAAATAATTACAATGCTCTGGTTGAAAGTGTTAGCAGTTTCAACTAAGAAAGACTTTTTTTTCAATGGATCAAAATCCGAAATTGGAGCATCGGCAATAAGAGGGTAACGGATATTGTAACCTCTACCTGTATTTGCACTCATGATTGCCAAAATGATCGACAATTTTAAGGATGACCTTTGTGAGGTATTCGGATTTGAGACTCTGTTGCCGTTAGCATCAAAATTTTCAGGCAAAAAACCACCGCTTGGAGTCTCAACAAATTTTATCCTTCCGTAAAATGCGCCGGAGGCTTTATTGATGTTTTCATAATGGAGGTTTGCTTCTTTTTCTAATTGCTGCACTAATTCTCTATATTGTTTATCTTTGACTCTTTCGGTTAACTCAACAAGCTCTTCTAATACTTCTTTCTTTTTTAAAAAAATTGAGTCAATATTTCCTATTGATAGTTGTTTTAACTTTGCTTCAACCGTTTTTAGCTGTTTTAAGAGATTTTCACGATCTACTTCTAGTTTTGCAGTTTCTTTTGAATATTTTTGTATATCTTTATTAGTAACTTCGGCAGTGGAAATAATATCAAAGGCACTCTCAACTCCGGTATTAAATATTTCATTCGCTATATCAGCTTTAAGATTTTCTAATTCTTTTTCAAGTATAATCTTATTCTGATTGAGTTTATCTCTATCATTTATTGCTTCTTTAATTTCAGATTCTGCATTTCCAAATTTTTCTGACATTGAAAAACAGGAATTCCACAATCTTCTTAAATCTGATTCAATATCAGGTTTTCTAACAATCGATTTTGTCATTTCGGGTAATAACTCTTCGATAGCTTTATACTCAGGTGTTCCTTTTTTTGCAGGTCGATTGCATACAAGACAAGTTTGTTCTTCCAGCATTCTTTGCACGTGCATTCTTTCAGGAATACCTCTTGGCAATCTTAATTGAGCATTTGTATTTGCTTTTGCAAAGTCTTCCGTTACTTTTCTCTTGACTACAAACTCATTATATTTTTTGTATTTTTCTTCGAAAATAGTGATTAAATTTTCGGTGTCCATTAGTAACCAATAGTCACTAAACAATCTTTTAGTGAAACTGGTTTGAAAGTATTCAATTTGGTTTATGGTTGTTTCTAATTCTTTTAACTTCTGATTTTTTTTCTTTTCTAATTCTGAAATCTTTTGGGCTGAACTTAATTTGCCTAATATAGAATCTTGCTCATC
>JBAPTX010000039.1:0-3587 GCA_049282375.1 Calditrichia bacterium | reverse complement strand
GGGCGCCCAACTGGAACGGGCATTAATTAATTTTATGCTGGATTCGCACATAATGGATCATCAGTATAAAGAAATTTTCCCGCCTTTTCTGGTGAACAAAGACAGCATGTTTGGCACCGGCCAACTGCCCAAAATGCAGGAAGATATGTATTATGTGGAAAGAGACGATCTCTACCTGATCCCTACCGCCGAAGTTCCGGTAACCAATCTGCACCGGGATGAAATCCTCGCCGCGGAAGACCTGCCGGTGAAGTATTGCGCTTACACCGCCTGTTTCCGGCGCGAAGCCGGATCATGGGGGAAGGATACCCGTGGTTTTTTAAGGGTTCATCAATTCAATAAAGTGGAGCTTGTAAAAATAGTGCCGCCGGAAACATCATATCAGGAACTGGAACTTTTACTGCGGGATGCCTGCCGCATTCTGGAGCTGTTGGGAATTCCCTACCGCGTGGTTGAACTGTGTAGCGGCGACCTGAGTTTTGCAGCCGCCAAATGCTACGACATTGAGGTCTGGTCTCCTGCGGAGAAACGCTGGCTGGAAGCCAGCAGTTGCAGCAATTTTGAGGATTTTCAGGCCCGCCGGATGAACCTGCGCTACCGGCCCAGCTCAACTTCAAAACCGGTGTTCCCACATACCCTGAATGGCTCCGGCCTGGCGACCACCCGCCTGATGGTGGCGCTGCTGGAAGTATATCAGACAGACGAGGGATCAGTTATGATACCCGAATGCCTGCGTCCATACACCGGATTTAATTTAATTAAACGAGAGGACCGCTAATTTTTCATGCTGCGCCAACCTTTCATTTATCTGGTCATCGTTCTGGATACGATTGTGTCCGCAATTTTAGCTCTGATTTTCGGAATTGTAAATCCCTATTCCCGGACAACCAGCGGCCTTATCCGGCTGTGGGCCCGTATTATTTTAATGGCGGCGGGCATAAAAGTGGAAGTAAGCGGAAAAGAAAATCTGCAGCCGCAGCAATCCTATGTACTGGTGGCCAATCATCAGAGTTATATGGATATACCGGTTCTTGCAGGAAGCCTCCCGCTGGGCCTGCGCATCATTGCCAAGAAGGAACTGTTCCGCATACCGCTTTTCGGCTGGGGCATGCGGGGCGCCGGCATGCTGAAAATAGACCGTTCACACCGGAAAAAGGCAATGGAGACATTGCGGGAAGCGGAACTGATCCTGCGCAAATATCACCTGTCTATTCTGGCTTTTCCCGAAGGAACCCGCAGCCCGGACGGACAGATTCATCTGTTTAAAAAGGGACCCTTTATTTTAGCTATCAATACCGGCCTGCCCGTGCTTCCTGTTTCCGCCACCGGCACCCATTCCATCAATCCCAAGGGGAAGCTGACCATTAAGCCGGGAAAAGTGCGGCTGATCATTCATCCGCCCATTCCAACCGCAGAAATGGAATTAGCAGAGCGGAATGAACTTGTGGCCCGTACTCAAAAAATCATTACCGAAGGATTTCTGGAGAATGATGAAGAAATTTTCCAACCTGACCATCATTGATCATCCCCTGATGTCTGACAAACTATTCCGGATCCGGGACAAACATACGCCTTCAGGCGACTTCCGCCGCCTGCTGAAGGAAGTCGCCATTCTGATGACTTATGAAGTCTGCCGGCATTTCGAAATCACGCAAAAAAAAGTCGATTCTCCGTTGGAATCCACGAGAGGCTTTGTTTTGAAAAGAGAGATAACAGTAGTGCCCATCTTAAGGGCAGGGCTTGGAATGATCGACGGAGTGATGTCGGTTATTCCGGAAGTGCGGGTGGGAATGCTGGGGCTTTACCGGGATGAGGATACGCTGCTGCCGGTTGATTATTACAAAAAGCTGCCGGAAAATCTTGATCAGATGGAGGTGGTTTTGGTAGATCCAATGCTGGCAACCGGCGGCAGCGCCGCCGCGGCGGCCGGCATGCTGAAAAAGGCCGGCAGTTCCCGCCTCACAATGATGTCCCTGATTGCCGCTCCCGAAGGTGTGGAACGGATGCTTCTGGAGCACCCGGATGTTCATATTTATACCGCTGTTCTGGACCGGCAGTTGAATGAAAAGGGCTATATTCTGCCCGGCCTGGGAGATGCCGGCGACCGCTGTTTTGGTACCTGATGACTGAACTTCCGCCTGCACAGCCCGACTTCGGCTGAATCAGCATTCAATAAAAAAAGCTCCCGGTGGCTGCCGGGAGCTTTTTTTAAATACTATTTTATTGCTGACAGAATATACGGTTTAGCCGGCATTCTGTTGAGCTTGTTGTTTCAATTCTTCATCCGCCATGATGGCCAGTTCCACACGGCGATTTTTCTGGCGGCCAAGCGCTGTTTCATTTGTTGCCACCGGCTGATTTTCGCCATACCCGCGAATGGTAAAGCGGGCCGGGTCAACACCGAGGCTGGTCAGGTAATTGGCAACTGACTGGGCGCGCCGCTGGGATAAATTCATATTATATTCATCCGAACCGGTTGCATCGGTATGGCCCTCTATCAGAACTTCGGTCTTTTCGTATTTTTTAAATATTTTGGCCATTTTATTCAGTTCATCTTTACTGCTTGGCGTCAGCTCTGCTTTATCAACGGCAAACAGAATACCGGAATCGAAGGTGACCCGGATGCCTTCTCCAACGCGTTCCACGTTGGCGCCATCCACATCTTTTTCAATCTCTTCGGCCTGTTTATCCATATAATTGCCAATATATGTTCCAGCTGCACCGCCAACCGCAGCACCGATAATGGCACCGAGAATGGTGTTGTCATATTCCTTTCCGATCGCCGCTCCTGCGGCGCCGCCGGCCGCCGCACCTATGGCTCCGCCTTTGGCTTTATTACTGGCAGAACAGCCGATCAGTGCTATTAAAAACGCCATCACCGTTAATAACACGATTAATTTCTTCATAAATCCCTCCTGATTTTAGTTAGTAAAACCTTTTAAATGCTGAGTCTTCTCTGTTTAAACCTCCAAATGTTACGCACCGGATACCTAATTTGTTCAATTCAGAATGACTTACGGCAACCTCATCAGCAAAGCCGCTGGAAAAATTTGTCTTTTTTTATCAAGATTTGAAAGTCTAATCCACCCGGACAAAATAAAATACGGTCAGGAGCCCGGCTTTGCTTTTACCGGAAAATTTATTCTATTATATTCCCTGCGGACCTCGAGAAGGAGCAGATGATGAAAAGTAAAGAATCGGTAAAACATGACCACCCGGTGGAAATCAGTGATGAAGAAATTGTTGTGGTCCGGCCGCAGGAAAGTGTTGAAACTCTGCAGAAACTGCCCTACTATATCGGTATTTCGCAAACAAATGCCGGCAGCCGCCACCTGTCTTTAAATCTGGTTGTCATTCCGGCGGGCAGCGCTGCCGAAGCCCATTTACACAACGGTTATGAAACGGCAGTCTATATACTAAAAGGAAAAGTAAAGACCCGTTACGGTGAAGGCCTGAAAAAGGAGATGATCAATCAGGCAGGCGATTTTCTTTTTATTCCGCCAAACGTCCCCCACCAGCCGGTTAATTTAAGCGATTCCGAAGCGGCTCATGCAATTGTTGCCCGAAATGATCCCAATGAACAGGAA
>JBAPTX010000038.1:0-1740 GCA_049282375.1 Calditrichia bacterium | reverse complement strand
GAATACTGCAACTTATCGGCCCAGTCCATTTTGTCAATGCGGTTCTGCATCACCCGGGGATGGCTTCCCTTGAACTCCTCCAGAAGGTTAAGCGGACCATAATCAAATTCGGCAGGCGCTTTCTGATAAAATTCATCCGCACGGCTGCGGCCCCAATGAATTGTATTCAGGGCTTTTGATTTATTCTGCATTAAATGGGGAGGCCTTACCCATCCGTAATGGTAAATCTCTGCATCAACCTCGGCGACCCTCAATTTGTAGGTTCCGGTTTCCTGCCGAGGCTGAATATACGGTTCAAAATGGCGGAAAGACTGGGCACTCTGCCACGAATGGATTGTGGGGAGATTCCGCACAATGCGGATTTCATGCGGATACCAGCCATGCCCGGCGTGAAAATGCCGGTAATCTCCCCAAAAATGTTTATATCGAAACAGCAAACCTTCCACCCCTTTTACATCAATTAATTCCCGGCAGCGCTGCTGAATGACGGGGAGATATTTTTCATGCACAACTTCATCTGCCTGCAGGTAGAACAGCCAGTCCCCGCTGCAGGCTTTCATGGCAATATCCGTCTGCAGGGCATTTATTATACCTTTCTTGAAATATTGCTCTTCCCAGACGGTATCGATAATTTTAATTTTAGAATCCTTTATGGCGGCAATTTCCCGACGGGTGGTATCATCATCATCTCCCTTTCCCACAGCAATCACAAATTCGTCCACAATGGGAAGAATGGATTTTATGGATTCCACCACCGGGTAATACAGTTTTACCCCATTTCTTACAAAAGAAAAACCGCTGATTTTCATCCGTTCTGATCCGTTATTTCTTACCTGAAGAATTTTCGATGCAAAAAGTATAACAGAGTAGCGGTGGTATCAAGTGTAATTCACCTTTGCCGAAATGAGCAGCATTTTAATGGGCCTTGGAAAAATGTTCATGCACGATATGCCAACTGTCTCCGGATTTCTGATAAACGTGGGTACCGCGCCCGGGAATTTCCTGTGATTTAGAGCCGTTCTTCAGCAGCACTTTCCAGTAAAAATTCAGGATACCGATATCGCCAAACCGGCTGACTTCCGGTTCGGAAATTTCAAAACGGACATCATCCGCTTCTGACATATAATATTCAAATGTTTTTCTCAGTTCTTCCTTTCCATTAAACCGCTTGTGGCGGGTAGAAGAAAACCCGGAGATATCCGGATCGAAATAATCCAGAATAGTATCAATATCTTTTTGATTGAAAGCTTCGGCATAGGATTTTTCGATGTTGACCAGTTTTTTTAATATCTCATCCATTTTACCCTCCTTTTGTTTTAAGCAGAACAGGTATCTAAAAATCAGTTATAAGTTAATATCTGCTTTTAAAAAATCAAGATGCAAAAGGGACTGTTAAATTATCTCGGAAATAATTCTGATGAGCTGCATAATATCGAATGGTTTGATGAGATAATGCCTGATGCCGATTTCTTTTATTTCGCTGCGGCGCTGCTGGTCTTCAAATCCCGTGGTAACAATAATGGGAATTTCCGGGTCCACCTTTAAAAGCTCTTTTGCAATGTAAGCGCCATCCCGGTCCGGCAGAGACAAATCCAGTATCACGGCATGGATATCGAAAATATGGCGGGAAAATTCAGAGAGGGCCTTTTCGGCTGACCCGGCCGTCAGCACTTGAAATCCATTAAGTACTAATATTTTTTTGATTAAATACCGCAAATCAAAATCATCTTCGACCACTAA
>JBAPTX010000037.1:0-2555 GCA_049282375.1 Calditrichia bacterium | reverse complement strand
AGCTTCGTAAAAATGATTGTTTTCGCCGCGAGTTTTTCGCGGATATATCCCACGATTTGCGCAGCCCGCTTGCTTCAATGCAGGGTTATCTGGAAACACTGCAGATTAAAGAAGAACAGTTAACATCGGAAGAGCGGGGCCGGTATATAGATGTCATTTTCAGCAATCTCAAATTGATCAGTGATTTAGTGGATGAGATGTATCGTCTGGTGCGTCTGGAAACCCGCCAGGTCCAGTTAAACCCTGAACGCTTCGCAGTGGAAGAACTGCTGCAGGATGTAATTTTAAAATTAAAACAGCAGTCGGAAAAAAAGGAGGTTCACCTTAGTTTCTGCCTTCCCTCCCGTTCGTTTATTGTTACAGCCGATATCGGGTTGATCGAAAGAGCAGTCAGTAATGTGATCGGGAATGCCATTAACTACACGCCTTCCCGGGGTAGAATCCGGATCACCCTCCGTTCTCATAAAAAAGCCGCTCGAATTACAATTTCGGACAGTGGTTGCGGAATTGCACCGGAGGATTTACCTTTTGTCTTTGATCGCTACTATCGTTCCAAAAAGAACAGGCAGAACCAGGGCAGCAGAAATTCCGGCCTGGGTCTGGCAATTGCCAAAAAAATCCTGGAACTCCATGAATGCAGCCTTTTTGTGGAAAGCCGCTTGGGGGCGGGTACCACTTTTTATTTTGATCTTCCCGCTGAAATAAGGGAAATAAAATGAGGATTACTGAAAGCGGACTTGAAATTCTGATGAAGATATATCTTTAATGTAAAACAGGGGAAAACTTATTCCTGGATTATTTAAATGGAGGGTAATCAGATGAAAGCAAAAATTTACGATGTCAGTTTGTATTTCCTTGTACTGCTGCTGGTGGTAGTATTAATCAGAATTATGCAGGCCGCCCCAGAGAACCGGGATGCCCAGTTGGAATGGGTCGGCTCATGGCCTTATGGCCCGGTACAGTCGGTAGCGGTGGACAGTGCCCGGAATCTGGCCTTTATTGGCAGCGGCGGTGCGGTAATGACGCTGGATATTACTGATCCTGCCAATCCGCAAATGATAAACAAAGCTATCCGCACAAGGGGAATTGTGGAGGATATTGCCGTTGACGAGACAAATCAGCGGATTATTCTTGCCTGTGATGAGGGCGGATACGAAATCTGGGATGTGCAGAATACCGCAGCCCCGCAGCGCCTGACCCGTTCCGAAATTATTTACGGCGGAGTGGAAACACCTGTGCATAATGTGCAGCTAAGCGGCTCAATTGCAATTTTTGAATGCGGTTGGGGATATGTTAATACGGTAGATATTTCAAGTCCGGCAAATCCGGTGCAGGTTTCTCTGAATGGTGTTATGGGGAATCCTTCCAGTGATATTCATTTATCGGCGGATGGTTATGTGCATTCAACCGGCGCGCAGTACTATGTACGTCTTTCCCTCAGTGCAGGCGGTGTTTTGAACAATGCCGGTCAGAGAGAATTCCTTTACGGCGCCGGCGCTGTTTTCGGGTACGGCGATGTGGCTTTCGTTTCGTATGGCGGAAGCATGTATATCCTTGATCTGCTGGCTTCCGGCTTCCTGCCCTGGAGTATTACCAATGTAAACGGTTTTACGGATATTTTTGTGAGGGATGATCTGGCCTATCTTACCAATCAGGACGGATTGCAGATTTGGGATGTTTCCAGCGTGCAAAATCCGCAGTTCAGCGATGCCATTGCCATACCGGGATACGACCCCAACCGCAAAATTACCCTGGCCGGCGATTATGCATATATCGCTGCAGAAACCAATGGTTTGTACATTGTTGATGTGAGCAACCCTTCGGATATTTCTGTAGCGGCTGTTTTTCATTCACCCGATCAGAGCGGCTCCGTTTCCAAGTCCGGAGAGTATGTTTTTTTAAGTCAGGGAGAAAGCGGGTTTTCTGTAATTGACGTGTCTGATCCCATAGGAAACGGGCCGGTTTCAGTGGCCGGGCACGATTCGCCCGGGCTGGCATATGAATCTGTAATTGAGGGAGACTACCTTTATCTGGCAGACTGGAGCGGCGGTGTGCGGGTGTTTAATATCTCGGATCCATTGAATCCTGTTGAAGTGGGCAGTTATACCGGCATCGATGTATATCGCATTGCCGCTGCCGGTCAGTATGTTTACGCCATCCATGCCATTCCCAATAACCCATCCGAACTCTGGGTATTGGATGTCTCCAATCCGGCAAGCCCCGGGCTGGTCACTTCGCAAACGATGCCGGCAGAAGTTTATAAAATTGTGGTGAAGGGAAATTATTTGTATGCCGCGGCAAGATCTGCCGGTGTTCGCATTCTGGATATTTCCAACCCGGCGAATCCCACTGAAGTTGCCAATTATCCGACTCCCGATGCGATGGATATTTATGTTGAAGGGAATTATGCTTATGTCACTGATTTTGATTATTCCCCGCCGACCGACTTTACCGGCGCACTGGTTATTCTGGATGTCAGTAATCCCGCCAACCCGGTGCTGGCAGGCGATTATTACAATTTTCTGTTCAGCCCCTGGGATGTGGTTGTGGAGGGC
>JBAPTX010000036.1:0-9750 GCA_049282375.1 Calditrichia bacterium | reverse complement strand
TCACATGGTTAAATCCGGTTTTTCAATGTTCTTCACATGCTGCGATTACTATGTCATGCTGAGCCTGCCGCCACTTTCGACTTCGCTCAGAGTGACATGGGTACATTTTGTCATGCTGAGTTTTTCGAAGCATGAGTTTGCCTGCCGCTTTGTGACCGAAGCATGAACGCATTGAAGCATCATTTCTATCTCCAGCAGGCCACCCTTCGACTTCGCTCAGTGTGACATTTACGCACCTGCTATTCCAGCCGCGTGCTGCCGCCGGTTTTTTCTGAAATTCCAATCCTGCCGCCATTTTCTGCGCCAGCCGACAGGATGCCCGTTCCCAGAGCGGTTTCGCTTCCGATCTGCAGCGGACGGAAACCGCCCACCCGCAGCCCGATTCCGATATAGCTGCCGATGCCGATCAGCGACTGCGGCAGATTTCTCAGTGAGAATTCCGTATGCGCGGGTTTTTCTTCCTTCAGCAGGAAACGGATGCTTTTTTCGTAGCGGGCAAATTCCTCTGCCCCAAGATTCACGATAACCGTAAAGCGGTTGGCCATCGGCAGGAAAGGATTTTCCGGTTCCTGTACTTCATGACGCAGCAGCACCCGGCCCAAAATAGAATCATCCCCCAGCCGGAAACCGCGCAGCGGCGTGCCCAGCAGCAGACTGTCCACCCCCAAATGAAAATTCCCGCCCAGCACCATGGGTTTGCCGGAGCGCCCGGGTTCGATAATAATCGGCCCGGCGCCGGTCAGCAGACGGATGATCCCGCTTAAACCCTCCACCGTTCCCTTTTTTTTGTAAAGCAGTGCAGCGGATTTCAGGAATCGCCGCCGGATTGCTTCCGGCCAGGATTCCTGCTGCGACAGATCCAGCCAGGAGCTGAGCCAGGGAAGGAATTCCGCCGGGGTATCATCGGGATCAAAGTAGCGGAAAAGCCGGTCAATCTGCGCCTCCAGATCCGAAAAAACCGATTCGAACAGAGAAAGAAACCGCTCAAGGAATTCACGGCTGACCGGGTCTTCCCGGTACACCGCCGGCAGATATTGCAAATAAGATTGTCTGGGAGAGAAAATTTGCATTTTCCGGATCAGCGGGTGCTTCTGGGGATCGGCGCTGGAGAGCGCCAGTTTCAGCCACATATACCGTCCGCTGCCCTCCCGGAACAGCATGTCGGGCGGATTCACCTGCGGACCGCTCCAGCTCACCTGGTTATCAATTTCCTGGGCGCGCTCCTGCACCGAAAGCGAAGTCTCTTTAATCAGTGAATCAATGTTGTTTTTCAGGATTTCATTACCGGAAATATAGTAATACACCTCCAGCCGCGTGTTCTCCGGCAGCTCCGCCTCCAGCCGCAAACGGTGCCAGCGGCAGTCCGGCAGCCCGCTGTCCAGTGTTTTACTGTAATAGTATCCGGTTTCCTGCTGGGCGGATTGCCCCAGCGTAAATATTGCCAATCCGCGCGGGGTGACGGCGTAAAGATTTCCCTCCGCATCCACCGTAATCGACGAAACGTCTTCCGCGAAATCCTTGATAATCCCCAGATGACTGCCGTCCTCATCAAATTGGTGGATTTGGCGGGAGTAATCGTCATAAAGGAACAGCGTCCCCTGTGCACCGGATTCCAGCAGGATGGGTTTAAAATTGCTGCCCAGCGGAGTGAAATCGCCGCGGAGTCCCGAATAATTTCCCTCCGGAGAAAAAACCAGAAATCCGGCCTTGGTTGGGTCCAGCACGAAGATTCTTCCGGAGCTCCGGCTGACCGCAACGGCAACCGGCTGCAGCAATTCGCTCTGACCGAAGGTGGCCGGATGTTCGCCATGGGCGTCAAAACGGCGGATCTGCGGAGGATTGTTCTCCAGCAGATACAATTCTCCGGTCGCGCTCAGTGCAAAGTCAACCGGGTCCGGAGAAGTGCTGATCTGATATTTGATCTGGTAATTTTCCAGTGAGAATCCCTGCAGCCGCTGATTTCCGGCATCCAGTATCCAGAGGGTGGATTGGTACACACGCAGCCTTCTGATTTCACCAAACCGAGCGGACTGATCACCGCAGCCTCCGATTCCGCCGATGCGGCTGGAAAAGCCGTTTTTCAGGTCAAATTCAAAAAGCCGGCAGGTTTGATTGTTCAGGAAAAAGAAACGGTTGCAGCCGGCAGCAGCGATGGCGCTGTTATCCTCCAGTCCGGGAATCTGCAGAAATTCCGGGCTGAATTCCGGCATGAATCCCACGGTGATACCGCCGCCGGACAGCTCTGCCAGCTTGTAGAACAGGCCGCTGCGCCACTGTTCCGGCGTCTGAAAAATGATTTTCTGGGTTTCGGATTTCTGCATAATTGTTCCGGCTTCTGTTAATTGATGGCTTTAGAATTCATGGTTTGTTTACGCTTGCGTCCCCCTTCGACGGGCTCAGGGTGACATAGGTACATTGCGTCATGCTGAGCTTGTCGAAGCATAGCCTGCCCGCCACCCAGTGGCCGCTTTGTTGCCCCTGTGCTTCAGCCTGAGCAATGTCCAGGACTCATATCTTAAAATGACTCCACCACCTTTAATTGATGCTTTCCGCTGAAAACCACTGCCACCGGATTAATCCGCACACCCTCCGCCGTCCGTCTGTGCGGCCCCTGCGCCTGCAGCAGTACATTTTCCACAAAATCCACTCCCGCAACCCCGTCCAGAAGTTGATAGATCTCCGATTGATAAACCGTCCGTCCAAACGGCCAGCCGGTGTTTTCCGGACCGCCCGTAATCGGATGCAGAAAGCGGGTCAGCGCCTGCTCCGCCGCCTGCCTGACCACAGAGGGATCGGCTTTTAATTTGAGATGCAGCTCAGCCGATACCGAAATCTGCACGTATTCCGCGGCCCGCACAAACAGGCTGGTGGTCACCAGCCGGTGCTGTTCGAGATGATTCTCAATGGTCTGCAGGAATCCGTCCCCGGCCGGTGCAACCGGCTGATTTTCCCGGGAGCGGGGGATCACCACCAGCGTGACCGCACCCGGAATCTGCAGACAGGGGAAATCCGGGTGATAGTGGGGCAGCGCTTTGGCGCGGGCAACCCGCAGGCCGGGCGTATTGAGGGTAACTGCTTCATAATCCCCGGCGGTGATGGCACGGTAACGGGCGCGCAGTTCCTCCCGCGCTCTCTTTTCAGCCTGTTCAAGGGTTTCGGCTGCGCTTCCCCCGCTTGCCACTCGCAGATTTACACCGGTGATCCCCTCAAATCCGGCAGTGGGAATAAACCAGCGCTGCCCGGCAGATAAATTACCCGCTTCTCCCGCGGTGGTCTGATAACAGGCCGCCCGGATTGCCTGTCCTGCCGGCGGAATCCGCCCGTTGATGCCGTTCCCGAAAGTGATTTCCCCGCTTTCTTTGTCCAGTTGAAAAACCGGATCATCCGGACCGGCGGTCTCAAAATCGGAGGTCTCCCGCCAGTCTTCCCAACTGCTGTCCGTCCGCTGCACCTGAAGCTGCACGCTTTCTGAAATGACCGGCGGTTTTTGCAGGGCGAGCGTCTGTCCCGGGAAGCCCAGGCCTGTTCCAGGCATTTCGTTGATCCGGTCTTCAATCTGAATGGCAGAAAGGGTGTTGGGGTGAACCCGGCTGATCAGCAGCGCAATTTCATAAACGCCGGAGACCAGCACACAGCGCAGCCAGTAGAGTCCGTCCATTTGATCCATCCCTGCCGGACCGCTGAAGGCGAGCCCGCCGCTGCGGTTTAGTGCAAGTGTTTCATCCGTAATCTCCTGCAGCGGCTGCCAACTGCCCCCGCCAAAATATTCCCACTGAACCTGCGCGGAAGGGATAATCTGTGGTGGCTCGCTTCCATGCCGGCCCGGCAGCGGCAGATCGGTTTCGACTAATTCGATAAACAATTGCAGCGGTTCTTCGGGCAGCGTCTGATCGAATCCCAGCCGGAAACTTGCGCCCTGCACGGCTGTTTCCCCGAAGGGGAAATAGCTCATCCCCGCCGTGTTATTGGCGCTGCTCTGATTGATGATATGTCCGTTCAGGTGCGATTCCACCTTTTTCAGTTGCGCCGGAATCAGGGTGGTTTCTCTTTCAGATTGAAAAATGAACTCTTCCGAATCGATCCGGGTGCTGATTCGGCTGCCCGCCGGCAGATTTTTCGGTGAGGATATATTTGAAAAGGTAATCCACGTCCGGGCGGGCCTGGCCGGATTTTCCCGCATCCCCAGCAATTCCAGAAAGCGGCGGCGGTTTTGCTCCGGCACCTGGTTCAGGTAATACATCTGATTTTCTGCCAGCCAGGCCAGCAGTTCAATAAAGGTGATGCCGGGATCATGAACGTTGTGATCGGTCCACTCCGGCGCAAGCTGGGGAATCAGCAGCCGCGCTTCTTCCACCAGTTCGGCAAACCGCTTGTCATCCAGATTTGGTATGGGTAAACCCACGATAGTATCCTGTGTTTAAAGACTGTTTTTATGCAACTTCAAAATTCAATTCATGTAAGCCGTTGGCGATCAGGCCGCTGCCGCCGACAACAATATCTTCCGCCGGACGGCCCTCGCTGCCGGTTAATTGTAAATTCTCCACATGATCAACGCCGTCCAGATTTTCCAGCAGGGCATATACATCACTGACTGCCGCCCGCCGCCCGAAATCCCAGCCGCTTTTTTCCGGCCCGCCGGTCAGCGGATGGAAGAAATCGTTCAGCGCCCGCAAGGCGCTGCGCTCCGTTTCAGCGGCCGCCTCCAGCGATACCAGATAGATATCCGCCCGCACGCTGATGGGACAGTATTCCGGCCCATCCACCAAAATGCGTTCCGGTGAAATCAGCAGAAGGCTGGCGTGGGTCCGCAGATCATTCTGTACCCTGCGGCGCAGCTCCAGACTGGGAGACGGCTGCGGGTCGGGGACGTCGGGAACGATGACGACATGCACAAAGCCGTACGGCAAATCTTTGTGAGTGCCGCGCTTGGGCAGACATTTGACTTTGGCGATTTTCCGCGAAGCCTGCCGTGCCAGCGATTCGAAATCGGAAACAGTGACGGCACGGTTGCGGTGCCGGATGCGGGCGGGGCCGATTTTCAGCATTTCGTCCAGAGTGGCGGTTTCGGCGCCGCCGTCCGCCGCAATCGGGTTGATCACTCCATCCACTCCGGCCACGCTGCTCTTCAGCATCTTGATTTCGCCGGCTTCCACGTTGCCGGATTTTCCACCCCCCGCCTGATAGCGGAACGCCTGAATGTTGTCATTGCCGGGCGGGGGAATTTTCCCCTGCACACCGTCGCCGAACTGCAGGCTCCCGCCGGCACGATCCAGCAGATAATGGCGGCTCTCGCTGCCGGAATCCAGAAAATCTCCTGTTTCCTGCCAGCGAACCCAGGTTTCCAGCAGCCGCCCGTTTTCATCGCGCATCTCATAAATCACTTCCGGGCCTGCGGTGGCCAGCAGCACCTGTTTTTCTTCTTCGCTGAGGAGTTCCCGCACCCGGATTTCTTCCCCGGCATGCACCGGAAATTTGAACAGTTGAAATGTCTGGCCGGGCTGGCCGTCGCTGCTTCCGACAATTTCATTGCTGATCGTCTGCGCCTGCACCGCCCAGGTGGTGTTCAGTAAGATATTTGCGATTTCGGCCGCCTGTTGGTAAATGCCTTCGCTCTGCCGCCCGCGAATCCAGAATAATTCACGCCCGAAAATATTACCGGCAGTGAAATCCGCCGGCCCCAGCAATTCCAGTTGCCCGCGGTGGATAAATCCCTCCGTTTCATCCAGAAAATCGAGCGGTTTCCAGCCCTGTGCCGGATGGTATTCCCAAACCACCTCCGGCTTATCGGCTTCGCTGAAGGGAATTTCTCTGGCGTCAAAAAAGAGCCGGATTGGTCCGCTGCGCAGGGGCTGCTCGAATCCCAGATACAGCGCCGGATTCTCATCGGCCATCAGCGCAAACGGCTGCCAGCCCTGACCGGCCGAACGGGCCGGTTCCGGGACCGCTTTGATCTCAAGATTATTGTAGGCCAGGCAATGCTGTAAATCTTTTTTCTCTATGAAATGATAACTCATTCCCAGTTTGCGGATGACCGGCAGTTTGAACTGCCGGATACTGCTGATCTGGCCGCTGCTGCTGGTGGAAAAAACCTCGCGCCCGAAGTCGCCCCCGGCCAGCCGCACCCGCAGCCAGTAATTGGACTGGCCGTTGATCTCGGTTTCTACAAAATCGGGCGGACAGATAAATTCAACCGCCAGATCTTCTCCGCCGGTCAGAAAACGTCCGGTTTCATCTTTCGATATGGTGAGCGGCTGCCAGCCGCTGCCGTTCCAGTATTCCCAGGAAAGCCGCGGGTTAGGCGGCGGTGTCAATCCGGCGGAGGTATCAATGTGCTGCAGGGTGAAATTCAGGGTGATTTCCGCATCCTTTTTAGAAAACACTTCCCGGCTGGCCAGAAAAAAGCTGTCGAAGACCCGCGGCTGTTCGCCAAAAGGCAGCACCAGACTGGCGGGGGACTTCAGTTGAATGGTGTCGCCGGCCTCAAAAGGTAAATCATCGCTGAGGCCCAGTCGGTTTACCGGGTAATTCACTTCCGCAATGGTGGTTTCAAAGACGCTGGAGCCGTGGATGATCTCAACCGCATCCCCGGGGACAAACTTTTCGGCGGATTCCACGCAAACCCGTTTCAGAACCGCTGCCGTTGAAAAAAGCACGTCCACTACCGGGCCATCACTGCATTCGGCATGTTTGGAGCTTGCCTGCACCGCTTTCCAGTTTTGCGGAACATCATTGGAAAAACCGGCTTCCGGGGGCAGCGGATCTTCCGGCCGGGTCAGTATTTTAATGGTATCGGTTTCCGGCAGGACCGGAAAATCGCCGGCAGGCAGCGGCTGCTCTATCCGGCAGCGCAGCCAGCGGCTGTTCAGCGAACCCGTATCTTCATTCTGAATCGCCGGCCGGCCGGTTTTGCGGAAAATATCTTGCAGTTTAGTTTGCTTTATCCCGCCCGCTTTGGATTTATACAATTGCACCAGTCCGCTGCGGCTGAATCCACCAGTCTCATCCGAAAGGATTTGCAGGGAAAGCCAGCCCTCGCTTCCCGCCTCCTTATCTTCACCCCAGTATTCCCAGCGGGTTTCCAGCGGCACTAAACCCGGCGATGAGGCGGCAGAAAGCAGGATTTCCACGGAGATTTCGCCGCGGCTGTCCATATTGAACAGATCCGAGTGGGCCAGAAAAATGGAGTGCTCCTGCAGATTAACACCGCCGAAAAGCAGAAAAGACTGCGGCGGGTCCTGCGCTTCGCCTTCTTCGGTGAGCAGTGCAGGAGTATGAACGTAAATTTGATCGGTTTCCGGCTGCACAGCGATGATCTCCAGCAGACGGCTGGGTGTGGCCAGTAAATTTTTTTCGGTTTCGAAGGGCAGCTCCTCATGCGCTTCGGTTTTTCCGGCGGCAGCGCGGGTGAAGGCGGGAATGAATACTTCTCTGTCAATCCCGGCGGAGAGCTGAAAAGTGAGCGGCACCCGGGCGGACTGGGCCGGCAGCAGTTTAATGCCCAGCATATCCAGAAAGGCGGTCATATTTTTGCGCGGCACCTGATTCATGCGATGGATGATCTGTTCGGCGAAGCGGGCAAAAATTTTCAGCAGCGCTGTTCCGGGATCGCCCGCGGCGGGATTCGTCCACTCCGGCGTATAATGGGGAATCTTTTTTTGCAGCTCTTGAACCAGTTGGCTGTAAGTGCGGTCGTCAAGCTGCGGCAGATTTAGCGGCATCGGTTCAGCCTTCCTTTAAATAAAATGGAAATACCAGATTAAATTCATTATTGGTGGACCTGACCCGGTAATCGATTTTGATTAGCAGTTTGCCGTTGGCGGCTTCTTCATCGGAAACCCGCAGGTTCAGCACTTCGATCCTCGGTTCCCACAGCCGCAGGGCCTCGGCCACGCTGCTTTCCACCTGTCCGACAGTGGCGGCATTAATGGATTCGAACACCAGCTCATGCAGGCCGCAGCCGAATTCCGGGCGCATGATGCGTTCCCCCTTTGCGGTGGAGAGGATGATGCGGATCGATTCGCGGATATCCTGTTGGTATTCCGACAGGGAAATCCGGCCGCTGGAAGTATTGATTTTTACCGGGAAAGACCATCCCCTTCCCAGGAATTCCTTTGTCAATTTATCCTCCGATCAGTACGGTGGGGCAGCCGAGCACGATGCTGTTGGGCGGGCCGCCTTCCACGATTAGATCCCCCTGCCGGGCGGCGGGCAGATTGTTGATTAAAACGGTAATGCTGCCCAGCGCCACCAGTCCCCCCACATGCGGGACCGTGCCTGAAAACAGCGGGCAGGCGTGAAAATCAATCTGACCGCGCCAGGCCGGCATTCCGCCGATCAGCACATTGAAACTGCCCGGCCCCGGACCCAGCGGGGTGCCGTGACTGGTTAAATCACCGGTTCGTGCGGCGGGCTGGCTCATAAAATGTTCTCCTGTGTTTGCTTCTTGCTGACTCCATGCTTCTGCATTTTTTTAGTCATGCTTCGACAAGCTCATGTTTCGACAAGCTCAGCATGACACAAAGGGTGAGGCTTACCGTATTTTATCCTGATAACGCAGGTGTCACACTGAGCCTGTCGAAGTGTGAACCTGTTTCTACTCACCCAAACAGCCCCCATCAGTTTATTTTCACCAGCGCCCCCTGGATCGTCAGAGTGGCGCCGGCCTTCAGCGTCAACATCGCACCGGCTTCGATATCGATTTTCTGCGATTTGAGCTTCAACTGCAGGCCGCTTTCCACCGATACCGAATTCTGCAGGGAATCGATTACAATGGAATTGGAGCCGGTTTTATCTTTGATCTGAATTTTTTCCGAACCGCTGGAATCGTCCAGCAGGATGGTATGCCCGCCGTTGGTGTGAATCTCCAGTGATTCCCGGCGCTGGCTGCTGTTGTCGTTGAAGATGATCTCATGCCCGCTGCGGGAGCGGATTTTGCGGATATCATTGCGCCCGCTGCTGTTGTTTTCCGGCGGCTTGTCGGAGCCGTTCCACAGGCCGCCCAGCACATAGGGATGATCGATGCTGCCCTGATCGAAAGCCACCAGCACTTCGTCATCCACCTCCGGCAGGAAGTAGGTGCCGCGCTCCTTTCCGGCCATCGGTACTGCCATGCGCGCCCAAAAGGTATCATCTCCCGAACCCAGCCAGGGAAGCTGCACTTTCACCCGCCCCAGATTCTCCGGGTCCTGATTGTTGGTGACAATTCCCACTGCCACACCGAACATCTGCGTGCGGGCGGATAATTCACGTTCTTTCAGATTCAGCGGACACATCGATCAGATCCTTATTCGTTAGTTGCTTTGTTTATAAAAAATCGACCCAAAAACCTATCTAAATACACGAAGACTCTTGAGGGGTGATCAGGCTTCGACAAGCCTTCAACCACCCTTCGACCACCCTTCGACAAGCTCAGCCTGACGCCTTAATTATTTTCAAGCTACAAGGATAATTATTTCTCCTTTGCTTATTTCAATTTGCCGTTTTCCGGAATGGTGCTCTCCCGGACATCAAAGCTGGTGCGGTAGCCGGAACTGTCCACTGTATGACGGGTGCTCACGATGTAATAGGTTTTGCTGAATTTCTTCCCCAGTCCGGCCAGCTCCACATTTTTGCCGGCCAGCAGCTCGGGAATGCCGATTGTTTCCGCCGTGCCGCGGATCAGCTCCTCCGCCCGCTCGTTCAGGATGCACTCCGCCTGCTGGTCCGCTTCCGCCTGGGAAAATACCGGCCGGCTGACCCGCTCCACCACTT
>JBAPTX010000035.1:0-2397 GCA_049282375.1 Calditrichia bacterium | reverse complement strand
CCGCTGGGTGTGCGGTTTATTTCAAATTCAAGGGTGGCCTGTTTTCCGTCTTCCACCTCCACTACCATAGAATCGGGCGTTGCAGCCGAATTACTCAGGAAAAGATGAACCACATGCTGTCCGGCGGAAACATTTTCCAGCAATGCAGGCGTTTTATGTCCGGTATCTTTGTGATCCAGAAAAATGCGCGCATCTTTAAAATTCAGTGAGTTGACCAGCAGACTGCCGTACTGCGGTTTATAGTTCACCAGCTCACCCTCTTTAACGGTACAGGCGGAGAATAAGAGCGCCATGAACAAAAAGCTGAAGACCAGATATTTTTTCATCGGTTGCGATCCAAAAATTAATACATGCAAAGATAGGTTTTTTCACCTGAAATATTCAAGTGCTTTTTAAATCTGCTCAGGAGTGGTTACAGCAAACGCACCTCCCCAAAAAAAAGACCTTTCCCGGAAAGGAAAGGTCTTCAGGTTTATTAAAGTATTTTGTAAAAATCAGCGCATCAGAATCATTTTCTGAACCTGCACATTTCCGCCGCTGCGCAGCCGGTAATAATAGATACCGCTGGCAGCAGGAGCACCGGAATTGTCCCGACCGTCCCAGGATACGGTGTAAGCACCGGAAGCCTGTTTCTGGTTTACCAGTGTACGCACCACCTGACCCAAAGCATTGAAAACAGTCAGACTTGTCTGTTGAGGCAATCCGCTCGATAGTGTATAACGGATCGTGGTGCTGGGATTGAACGGATTGGGATAATTCTGCGCCAGTGCAAAATCAGCCGGCTTTAACTGCGGATCATCTTCAATACCCACCACAACATCGAACCAGCGCAGCGTACGCGCCATCAAACTGTCGCGTGTTGCGGCATCGTCAATCTGCTCAATACCCGTTGCCATATAGACGGTCTTGAAGAAACCGGCATCGGAGCGGATTCCGGCTAATTTGGGACCGTTGTAGTACTTCATAAAGGCAATTCCGTCGGGATCATAGGGCTGAATCTGATCCGGCGATTTGGTATAAGGATAATCGGTAATAATGTACTGCATTCCATCGGAAATGGGATCCCCGTCATATCCCTTAATCAGGAAAATATTGGAGCTGTTGCTGACGAATTCCGCATGCAGATAATTATTGTAGAATGACTGGGCAAACTGGCTCTGTCCGGCATAGACATCGTTTCCGATATCCTGTCCGCTGATAAACAGGTTGCCGCCAAAATCCAGATAACTTTGCAGGGCGGTAACTTCCTGCGGGAAGAAGGCGGGCAAAGTGTTGGCAGCGGTCCAGATTACCGCATCAAACGCTGATAAATTCACATTTGCCGGATGCAGCCCGGTGCGGGAAACCACACCGTAGGTGCCGTTAAACACATTGTCCAGTGTGGAAGTATAGGCGGTCTCATAATCCTCATCCCCGGCATCTACTACCAGGATGTTGATACCGCTTTCCGTAACCATACGGAACTTCACTTCGTCCTGCAATAAGGGGCGGTTTTTGGAGGTAAACCCCAGGACCGCTTCTCCGGCTCCGTTAACGGTGGCGGGATCGATCCTGACGGAAATAATAACCGAATCGCCGGCATCAACCATCAGTGAATCCATTTCACCGGCATTAAACGTGCCGTTTACAGTGGTATAATTCTGCCCCCAGGCCGCGGGACCACTGAAATTCAGGTCCAGATAATACATATCCTGCATCAATCCTTCATTATAAATAACCGCCTGGTAACTGGCCGGCTGATTACTGGCGCCGATAATATCAGGCGAAAGCGCCTGCATGGACGCCACATAATCCGGGGCAATAAGGGGCCACTGCTTCGCCTGCTGAATTTCCGCATTGCTGCTTAAGGGACTTCCGGATTCATAAACAAGAACAACAATGCGGCAGCTGTCCGGCACAATGTCCGGTCCGGCCCCGGCAGGGACAGGAACTGTATAGTCCACCGTTTTGGTAATTCCATCATTCTGGTTCCAGTTGCCGCTGGACAGCAGTTCTCCCGAAGCGCCATTCATAATTGCCCGGACTGTCCAGTCATGTACATAATTGGGCCCACCAAGGCTGCCGTTCTGCTGCCAGACAATGCCGTCTTCAACAAGGATGCATTTAAAATAGTACTGCCCGGAGAGATTCTGCAAAGCGGTAAACTGAATGGTTGCTTCAAATTCACGGGTACTCGGATTATAAGTTCTTACCAGGTCCATATCCACTGTGGCCGGGACAGATAAACGTGAATTCATCATAGAATACCAGGACCCTCTGCTCTGAACGCCGCTGACGCGGTCAATGACGCCGGTGGGATAAGCACTTAAACCCAGCATGCCAAGAATACCTGATCCGGGGAAAACCTGAAAGGGATCGGTTGAGGCGCCGTGATATGCCAGAATAATTGCATTGGGA
>JBAPTX010000034.1:0-14601 GCA_049282375.1 Calditrichia bacterium | reverse complement strand
GTTTAAAACTTCATAACTTCGGCCGTTCAGATAGCTCAATAAACTGTCCACATCCGGAGCAAGCACATCAATAACATGCAGTTCCAGCGCTTCGCTGGCGGGAATGGAGGCGCTTTCACGCACGGCTTTTTCAGCCCATTCAGCATTCCGCCCTCTTTTTTCTGCAACGCTGGTAATTGATGCCACGGCATCATTTGTGATCTTCTCCATAAGAGTTTCTGAACTGTCCGCTCCTCCCCCGAAATTTACCGGATGGGCAGCCCCGATATTGGTGCCCGGGGCCATGGCGGCCACATGGGCGGCATAGGTAATAAATACGCCGGCGGAACCGGAGCGAGAACCGGGCGGCGCGATATAAACCACCACGGGTACCGGCGAAGCCAGAATATCTTTGACGATTTTTTGCATGGATTTCATCAGGCCGCCGGGAGTATCCAGTTGAATGATGAGACACTCTCCATCTGCACGGGCAGTTTTGTCAATGGACTGGCGGATGACGTCGGTTGCTACCGGATTGATAACACCGTCGTATTCCAGTAAAAAAACTTCCGGTTTCTGGGCCGGGGCAAATGATATGATCAGTAAAATAAATATTAAAATAGAGCGCATCAGGGCGCCTCTGTGCGTTTGACCTTATTGAGTTTAACACGCAGGGCAACTATTGTCAAGTTGTAATCAAAGCCGCAAAGGGGGAGTGATCAGGCGGAGAAGCGCAGCAAATGCTGGTGCAGATCGAAAATCAGAGAGCCGCTACTGTCGAAAACACGGGAAATCCACATGGGGCGTTTGCAGTGCGGACATTTTACCGGGACAGGCAAATAGCGGGAATCATACACATTGTTAATGAGAAGCGGCAAATGCCGGACGGAAATATGCAGCTCTTCCTGGCAGCGCTCCTTACATTTGGGGCAATAATAAAGCCCGGTCAAAGCTTGAGAATTAAAATCAACTTTCTGCATGACTCATTTCCATTCCCGGCCCGGCGGATACTTTCCTGAGAGGCAGGTGGACAGTAAAAGTCGAGCCCTGGTTTACGGCACTTTCCAGAGAAATCCTTCCCTGCATACTTTTCACAATCTCCCGGACAAGGCTTAAACCCAGCCCCAGACCGCCTCCCATGAATTCTTTTTCGGAAGTGCGGTGATTTATGGTGTCCTGAATTTCATAGAACCGCTCGAAGATTGTTTCCTGTTTATCATACGGAATGCCGATTCCATTGTCCTTCACAGTATAGGAAACTTCATTTTCTTTTAATTCCAGCCGGGCGACAACTTTTCCGTTATCTCTGGTAAATTTCAGTGCATTCTGCAGCAGTTCCCGCAATAGAAGCCGCACCTGCCGGTAATCCCCTTCCACCAAAACAGGCCTTTTATCCAACAGCACTTTCAGATCAATATTCCGGGAATTGTAAAGCCCGACAATTTCTTTATAAACTTTGCTCAGGATTTCTTTTAAATCCAGGCGGGCAAAGGGCCGTTCCGCTTCAATCTTTTCCATATCCTCCAGCAGATGCATCCGGTCCACCAGATCCGCCAGTTCGGCGGTGGTATTTTCCAGGATGTCCAGCACCTCCTGCAGATCTGCAGTGGGTTCGGGGATCATGCTGCTTAAAATATCCTGATATCCTTTTATGATCGTCAATGGGGTGCGGATTTCATGATTGGTAATATAGAGAAATTTATCTTTCAGCTCGTTCAATTCGGTTAAACGGGCATTCAACTGCCGCAATTCACTGTTTTCCGCTTCCGCTGCAATCTTTTGAAAACATTTATTAACAGTAAACTGAACATGCTCAAAATTCACCGGTTTCAGAATAAAATCATAGGCACCCAGTTTCATTGCTTCTATAGCCGACTCAATGGTGGCAAAACCGGTAATCACCACCACCTCAATAAAAGGCCATTTCACTTTAATCCGCTTCAGCAGCTCCATGCCATCCAGATTGGGCATATTCAGGTCGGTTACCACCATTTGATAAGTTTTTTCCTGACACTTCTGGAGGGCATCCCGACCGTCCTCCGCAGAATCTACCTGAAATCCCCATTTCTCGAAGGATTGCTTAAACATCATTCGGATGATTTCTTCATCCTCGACCACTAAAATGTGCATGTCGCTTTTTTTCATATTAAAAAGCCGCTGCTTTATTCATTTATTAATCGTCGGATGGATTCCATTTCAGCATTAATGGTTTCAAAATATTTATTGAATCCATACCGGTTCTCCGTGTATTCGGATTGCAGCAGATAGACTGAGGTATTGATGATATTTAAGCGGCTGCGAATGTAGGACAGGATATTTTCGTAATGTTGAGTGAGTTCTTTACCTGCTGTTTCCGTTTCCTGGAATTTCAGATTTCTTTCTTGCATCATACATCCCTGTTTTTACGGCATCATCATCCCTAAAACAAATTCTTTTCCGAAGCTTTACCTGCAAATCAAATGCCGCTGAATTTTTTCCGATAATATCGGTCGCAAAGCCAATGACAGCAATAGTCAGCGAAACTGCTGCGCGAATGCTTTAACGGAGAAAGTGTTGATTAATTCATCAAATCTGGTGATTTTTAAATAAGGGAATCGGGAGGGGAGATGCCGGTTTTCTGAGAATACGACCGGCCTGCAGAGTAATTTAAATATAATGTACTTATTGTTAAATTAACGTGAGTTCGATCTAATCCTTAGACCACTCTTCGACAAGCTCAGAGTGACTAAAAACCTGCAATTGTCTGGGTGAGCTTAGCTTGCTTGCCGCTATGTGGCTCCTATGGGGTCGAACCCATGGCAAAGAAGAATTGTAATTTATTAAATGGAACTCACTTAGATTAGGAATCACCTTACCATCAGTCTTCGTAAAACCTGCCGTTTATCAGTTCTTCCAGCGCCTGCAGCGCCTGTTCTTCGTCGGGTCCATTAATGCGGATTTCCAGAACGCTGCCCGGTTCCGCGGCAAGGGTCATTACACCCATAATACTTTTTCCGTTTACTTCATAACCATCTTTTATTAAAAAAATATCAGATTTGAACTTTCCCGCCACCTTTACCAGAAGCGCAGCGGGCCTGGCATGTAAACCATGTTTGTTGATGATTTTTATTTCTTTATTTACCATTTTCGCCTTCCTGCATCAGATAAAGAGAATTCCCGCTGCAATGGCCAGCAGAAACACAGCCGTTGCCGTTACATAAAAGTTGTGGAATTTCTTTTTAACCCAATAAGTATATAAAGCGCTAAGAGCCAGAATCAGAATCAGCCAGGGATTTACAGCAGTTAAACCGGCCGCAAACGCGGCAATAATTCCAAGCAGAGATAATATCCAGATCCACAGATAAACTTTACGCAAAGGTTCGAACCGCCGGGCTTCGATGTATTGTTTTATCCGGATGGGATTTTCATAACCTTCAACAATTCCCCGGTACCGCAGGCGCAGGTGCGGGATATTGTATAATAAAAAAGTTACAACCAGTGCAGCCAGTTTCCATTTCCAGCCGGGCGCCAGGTAAACGCCCAGCATGCCGAATACCAGCGCTCCGGGTTTAATAGTTGCCCAAAAGAGTTTATCTCCCACCGCCCCGAGCGGACCGATCAAGCGGTTTTTAATATGTTCCAGAGTTTCCCGGCTGCCGATCTCCCCATTCACCTGCATTTCCTCCAGGCGGATGGAAACCCCTAGTGCAAAGGAGGCAAAATAGGGATGGGCATTAAAAAATTGTAAATGCCGCTGCACGAAATCTCTTTTCTCTTCCGAACTGCCGCAAAGCTTATCCATTATAGGAAAAAGGCAAAAACTAAAGCCGATACTGAGCAGGGTCCGGAAATTCCAGACTGCCTGCATAAAAAAACTGGCCAGAAAAACTTTCCAAAAGTCCCCGCGGGTAATTTTTACCGATTCGGGATGTGCACCTGCTTTATTCAACCTGCTTTCTCCATTCCGCTATTTGTGGATTCCTGAAAAAGGGATATGACAATTCCAATTCCGATTCCCAGAATGGCCGGTTTTGCCACAACAAGTGAAGGCTCAAATAATGCGGCTGTTAATGCAATTGCGCCGGGTAATAAATGCTGTGAAAAATGTAAAACCGTCAGGGAAAGAAAAAAGAACATCAAAAAATATATAAAAACACTTACTCCACCGAGGTAAGGAAGAATCCTGAAGCGGGCTTTTGCCACCTGTTCCAGGGTAACTGTGAGTATTTTCCCGTTAAATTTGCGGTAAATAACGGTGAGCAGCGCGCCTAAATAACTGATCAGAATGGATTCAATAAAAACCAGCGTTAACGTGGTGTTGGGAAAATTATTGTCACTGTTCAGAATAATCAGGCTGGTACCCAGCATGGAAGCCATATTGCCTTCCGGCACGATGGTGGCGCCGGCGGGAATTTTGCCCAGCCATAACAATTGAAAAAGAAAGCCCATTTCAAAACCCAGATAAACATCGCCCAGCAGCCATCCCAGAAGGGGGCAGGCAAAGATGGGGCTGGAGATCAGGGTCTGGAAGGCAATAGTGGTATCCAGTGCCAGAAAACTGATCAGTGCGGAAAGCAGTGCAAAATTCATTTATTTAATCTCTCAAAAATACTCAGTGAATTACAACAAATTTGCCGGATTTTTGCAGTTCATCCGTCTCAAGGCGGTAAATATAGACGCCTGCCGCCAGGGTCTTCCCCCCGGCAGTTTCCAAATCCCAGATAATCTGCTGATCGCCCGGATTTATGTTTAAAGTACGAACGGGGCGCCCGTTTGCGGTAAATATAAAAATCCGTCCGCTCCCCGAAATATTATTAAACGTGATATAAGGCTCGTTCTGCGAAAGAACAAAGGGCTGCGGGAAAACCAGAAATTCATTGCTGCCGGTGCTGTCCAGCGGTTGTGCGGATAAAGTAAAGGCTCTTTCATTCTCAATAACTTCCGAATTGACGACGGCAAAAAACAGAGTGTCCCCCGCTGCAAGATCCATGTTGAAGGGAACACCGGCCGGTGATTCAGATATATTCGCATTACCCCCGCTCACTGCCACCATCTGCAGATCCCCGGCTGTGCCTGTCCCGATTGGCTTCAGCAGAAAACGGCCGGTGTTCTGCTGTTTAACGGGAGAGAAGTACCAGCGGAAGGACAGGTTGGGCAGTGAATCCTGTAAAACAGTTTTAGGCAGATTCTGGAGCGGGTCCGCTGCATACATCAGCAGGGGGGGGAATAAAGCGGCATCTTCAAAATAGAAACCGGGCCGGCTGCGTTCGCCCGTAAAATACATCCAGGTACTCAAATCGGCCAGCATGTGGGGAATATTGCTGCCCTGCTCCTGCAGCCAGCCTTCCAGCGCGGTCAGCGCCCGCTGCTGGGGAATTCTTTCCCAGATTTCCTGCGTGACCGCGGGGCTGTACTGCTGCCCCAGCATCAGCTCCATCACCACTTTTCCATAATCTATAATTTCATTGAAAGAAGTATTCAGCGGCTTGTCTGTACCGCGGAAATAGGTATTTAAATAGTAGAGATAATCATTTACCTGCGGGGCAACAACTTCTTCCATATAGGTGGCTGAGCTTTCGATAAACCAGAATTCAAGGGGTTCCCAGATGCGGTATCCCAGTTGCAGGGCATGATTAAATTCGTGAGCGGCGGTTACGGCAATTGCCATGCTATCCCGCACCACAGGGTCCTGCACATTGGGATAACCAACAAAGGGGAATGCGGTATTCAATACAATCCGGGAGGGGAAATTCAAGCCCGGCAGCACCGGGATATCGTCTTCCCAGTAAAATTCGGTGCTCCCGTACAGATTGCCCAGCGGCTGGCAAAAGACAGGATAAACTGAAAGCGGGCTTCCCTGCAAATCGGGCGGCGGGCGGAAGCCGAGGGAATCCACTTCCAACTGCCAGGCGCGATCGAAGGCCTGCCCCACAAACTGCAGATAATCGGGGAAACCATCGCTGTTGCGGTCATAAAGGGGAATGGCCAATGAACCGGTAGTATCAAAATGAATCATAAAATGGCCGGAGGGCGAAAGGATACTGTCCTGCGAAACCTGCTGACTGCCGCGGTAGTGATTCAACTGTTCGAGCACAGCCGGGTTTTGTTGCTGTTGAATCTGCAGGATCACCGGGAACCCGCAGCGGCCGCCGGAATGAATTCCTTCAAATTCACCTTCCTGCACTTGCTGGTAAAAATTATCTGCAGCGGCCAGAGGTACTGTCAGCAGCAGGATGAACAAAAACAGCCACCGGCAGGCAGGGAGGGCTTTAACAGAAATTTTCAGCCGGGAATCGGGGGAAATTGTTGCGGTAATCATTTGCATATCGTCACTATCCGCTCTTTTTTTAATATGAGTAACCCGGGCATAAGGATTACCGGTTTCCTTTAAGCAGACGTTTTCGGGCCGGGACGACTGCCTGCCGGCCCATGCTTGGCTTTAAATATAATGGTAACGGGCACACCGCTGAAATTCCAGTTTTCCCGTATTTTCCGCTCCAGAAAACGGGAATAGCTTTCACTGATCAGATTGGGAAAATTACAGAAAAATGCAAATACCGGCGGCATTTTCCGGACTTGAGTAACATAGTTGATTTTAATTTCTTTACCGTAAGCAGCCGCGGGAGTTGTTTCCTTCACCAGTGGCAGGAAGTACTTGTTTAAATCCGTGGTGCGGATATACCGGCTGCCATTCTCATAAACTTCGGTGGCAACATCCAGCAGTTTCAGCAGCCGCTTTTTTTCCAGAACTGAAGTGAAAACCAGCGGGATATAGCTGAATCCGCCCATTTTTTCCCGCAGGGCGGTTTCCCATTCCTTCATGGTTTTCCCATCTTTGGGAATCAGGTCCCATTTGTTTACTGCAATCACAATGCCTTTACGCTGCTGCTCGGCTTCCTGTAAAATGCGCATGTCCTGCCGGGTTATGCCTTCGCGGGCATCCAGGAAATAAATGACCACATCGGCTCTCTGAATGCTGCGCAGGGTGCGGATCTGACTGAAAAACAGAATGTTTTCTTTTACCCGGGCGCGGCGTTTCAGACCGGCGGTATCGATAAGCAGGTATTTCCGTTTCTGATAATTCAGTTGGGAATCAATAGGGTCACGGGTGGTTCCGGGAATATCGGTAACAATCGAGCGGTTTTCACCCAGCAGGGTATTCACAAATGATGATTTCCCCACGTTTTCCCGTCCCACCACCGCCAGTCTTATGCCCTCTTGCGGTTCGGAAGCGGCAGCGCTGCGCCGGATGGGGTTTATTAAAACATCCAGCAGATCGCCGATGTTGCGCCCCTGCATGGCGGAAATTCCAAGCGGCTCGCCTAAACCCAACTTGTAAAACTCATAGATATCACTTTCCATGGCAGCATTGTCCACTTTATTTATGGCCAGCACCACCGTCTTTTCACTCCGCTTCAGTTTGGCGGCAATCTGCAAATCCCAATCGGTAACCCCGGTGGCGCGGTCCGCCACATACAGCAAAATATCCGCTTCCTGAATAGCGATATCAACCTGCTCGCGCACTGCCAGCTCAATCTGGTCCTCCGTTTGCGGCAGATAGCCGCCGGTGTCCACCAGCAGAAAAGCCTGTCCTGCCCATTCGGTTTCGGCGTAATGGCGGTCCCGGGTTACCCCCGGCTGATCGTCCACAATGGCATCGCGGCGCTTGATAATACGGTTAAATAAAGTTGATTTGCCGACATTTGGCCGGCCGACAATGGTTACAATGGGTAGCGACATACGTCCTGTAAAGTTACTCCGTTTCTGTTCCGGTTTTGAATGGCAGTATCAATTTATACTGCCGCCACCTTTCAGCGGCTCGGCAATATACAGAGAGGGCCCGCTGTGGCGGATTCGTTTTGCCTCATCAGGCGATGCTGCCTGTTCGTGCAATGTAATATTCTCAAAGAGATGAACAAAGCTGTCCGGAAAAATAAAAACCGGGCGGCCAAGCCGTTCTTCCAGTTCATCAGTGGTCCAGTCATCCAGAAAAATACCATCGTGATTCAATACGCGCGGGGGCAGCACCACGTAATCCCCCAGCGGTTTGTCCTTTAACTCGTGATAAATATCCTGGCCGACAAGCAGTCCGGCCACAACAATCGATTCCCCGAAAAAGCGGTTCTGCACCGGATACAGCTTTGCCTGCAGGCCGGACAATTTTTGCAGCTCCGGAAGGATATATTGTTTCAGGGCTGCGCTTCCCAAAATACCGCTGACGAGGGTCAGCCGTCTATCCGTATTCATTCTCTGCAGTGCCGCCTTTTCCTCCGCTAAACGGTTCATCAGATCGCGGGTAAGGCCCACTCCGTTTTCCAACTGGTAGAAATCTTCATAATACGCTTCAGCCGGAATGGGCAAACCGGTGCGGATAAAAAATTCATCTGATAAATAAATGAACGAACTGCCCAGTTCCCGGCGCAGGCGGTTTCGTTTCTTATCCACTTCTTCAATCATCTGCAGACTGTAATCCACTGTTACCGGGCGGATTTCCGGCAGATTACGGCGATGGCCGGTCAGGCCCACCGGAACAATAGCCACCGATTTTACCAGCGGGTAAAAGGATTTCAGATCGGCAATGGTTCTGTCCAGAAACTCGCCGTCATTGATGTCCGGGCACAGCACGATCTGGCAGTTCAGTTCAATTCCATTGGCGGTGAGATAGCGTATTTTGTCCAGCAGGTGGTCATCATATTTAATGCCCAGCATAAATTTTCTTTTTTCGGGATCAGTAACATGCACGGAAACGTAAAGCGGCGTCAGCCGCTGTTCCACAATGCGTTCCAGGTCGGCACGGGTGGTATTGCTGAGGGTAACATAATGGCCGTACAGAAATGAAAAACGGTAATCCTCATCCTTAAAATAAAGCGAGCGGCGCAGTCCTTTCGGATTCTGGTGCACAAAGCAGAAGATGCAGCGGTTGCCGCATTTGCGCATGGTCATATCTTCCAGAACCAGCCCCAAGTCTTCCTGATAATCCTTTTCTATTTCAAAAATAACTTCTTCGTCGCCCTGGCGTATCTGCACTTCCAGTTCTTCCCCGGCGGAATGGAAGCGGTAATCCAGTTCATCGCTGACCTCCCGCCCGTTTATACTGACCAGCAGATCGCCTTCCTGCAAATCCAGTTCTTCAGCAATGCTGCCTTTTACAATTTCATTTATTTTAATCATATTCTATTCACCTGAATTAAACAGCTAATTTAATACTAAATGGCGTTTTCCCATAATAGGATAAATTTAAACGTTTAATTCATTTACAGGCGTGAAGTTCACCGGGAGATAAAAAATACCCGGAGCAGGCGACCGCCCCGGGCATTTCTTCATTACATTTTAACTGATTTACAGCCGTTTATTTCAGCAGGATCATCTTGCGCAGGGATTCATATTTGCCGGCTTTGAACCGATAAATATAAATCCCGCTGCTCACTTTATTGCCGGAATCATTAGTGCCATCCCACACTGCGGTGTGGTAACCGGCGGGTTTCATCCCGTTCTCCAGTTTTTTCACCTGCTGGCCCAGCGCATTATAGATCACCAGCTCGACCCGCTGCTGTTCGGGTATGGAATAACGGATACTGGTGGAGGGATTGAAAGGATTGGGATAATTTTGCGCAATTGAAAACTCCACGGGAACGACCTGCTCTGTAAAAATTTCCAGACCAGTAACTGCGGGATTGGATATCCGGATCGTTCCGCTGCCATCAAGCGCATGTACGGACTGCACATCCTGCCCTGATTTTTCCCGCAGAAAATACTGTGCTGCGCCTGCAGGAGCATTTATCAGCTCGATGGTTAAAGGATAACTGGAACTCTGTATTTCGATAATTCCGGAATTGCTTTCCAGCGCCCGGAAGTCCCCGGAAAAACGGGCATCGAAGGCGCCGGCCGGGGGCAGCGGCGGCAGACTGTAGGAAAGTTTCTGGGAGGCTTCCATTTTTACATTCAGGTATAAGGTCTGGCTTGCGCCGGCGGCATCGCTGATGCGGACTGCCGGATTCTGCGATATATCCGGTAAACTCTTCATGGCACGGGCAAGGCGGCCGTTTCCTTCTCCGGCACAGGAAATTGAAATCTGCCCGCCAGCGCTGGTGCGGACCCAGTAGCTTTTCCCCTGCGAAAGCGTATCCGCCGCGTAGTAGGAACCGTTAAATCCGAAAATTGTCCCCGGAATAATAATCCCGGCCGGATCGCTGATGGCCGAAATATCTGTTTCGCAGGAAGGGCCGCCAATCAGATTCCATTGCGGGATTAAATCCGCATTTACAACATTTATCGGATTGCCGTGAATGGGTATATTTTCCCCGGTGGGAAATCTCAGCCAGTATCCGCGGCCCGCTTCCATTGTGTCCGCCTGAATGTAGCTGCCGTCCCAGGCAAAAAGGGTATTGGAAATGGCATCCGGGAAAACCGAAAGGTAGTGGGGATCGGCAGCATCCAGCGGAAGGCTCATCAGATTCCAGTCCTGATTAACGCTGATGGACTGGTTGCCGATGGTAAATTCACCGCTGGCAAGCGGACTGCCGGCATAAGCCGCATCCACCGCCCGCAGAGTCCATTCATAAAATCCCTGTCCCAACCCGCTTAACAGCCATTCATTCACCGCACTTATATTTCCGGGCTCGGGCAAACGCCGCGGAATGACCACCGGCAGTCCGTTGCGGTAAAGGTCAAGATCGTAAGTCAGTGCGGATACAGGCGTATGATCATCACTGGCCGGCTGCCAGGATAAAAGCACGGAAGCACCCGCATCAATAACAGGCCCGGAGCCGCCTCCCCCCTGAATGGTAGAATTCAAACCGCCGGGGGTGGAGGGGGGGCTGTTCTGGCCGGGAGAATCATTGCGGTAGGCGTGCATCTGCGCTTCCACCAGATTAGTTCCCCCTGGGACAAAATACTGCCCGGCAATAAAGTAATCCAGATCGCCGTCACCATCCAGGTCGAGCCAGGAGAAAGTGCCGGCGCGGGAACCGCTGGCCATGGGCGCCGGCAGGGTATTATTTGTATCGGCAACAAAACCACTGCCGGTGTTGGTGTAAATTCTTGCCCGGCCTTTTATCTGCGAACCGGGATTATAGGTCCCCGCCAGCAGAATATCCATATCACCATCGGTATCGTAATCCGCCCAGGTTCCGGCGGTAAAACCAAACCATCCTTCCGTGAAAATACTGTCCACCGGGGTTATCGGGCTAAAGATATCATTGTCGTTTTGGTAAATGCGCAGAACAGTATTCGGAGTGCCATTCGGCTCTTCGACTCTGCCGACAACAAAAACATCCAGGTCACCGTCGCCTTCATAATCTCCCCAATGGGCTTCTCCATGGGTAATGGACAGTCCGCCTAATATATCTTCAGCGACGAATACCCCGTTGCCGTCATTGCGGTACCGACGCACAAAACTGTCATCATTTAATGGAGACATATTGACCAGCAGCAGATCCAGATCATGATCTCCGTCGTAGTCCGCCCAGGCACTTTGGGCATGGCTGGTGGGCGCGAAAACCGAGTCCATATCTGTAAAAATCCAGCCGCCAGTGCCGTTTGGCCCGTCATTTCGCATCAGCGCCGTCCGGTAGGAGAAAGTTGAAAAATCAAATACCGAGGGCAGCAGCAGATCCATATCGGCATCATTGTCAAAATCGGCCCAGGAAATAGAGCGCAAATCGAAATCGGCCTGATCGTTATCCTCCAGATATCCCGGAAGCTGGGTATCCGTCAGCACCAGGGTTCCTGCATCATTCCTGAAAATGACGGTTTCCCCGTTCGTTCCCACTGCCAGATCCTGATCACCATCGCCGTCGGCATCTCCCCAGGCAAGGTCCGAGCGTCCGGTATTAAATGAATCGAACGGTATATGAATGTACTGGAAATCCCATTCACCGGGACCGGCCTGGCCATTGTTCTGCAGCAGCACCAGACGGTCTTCCACACTCTGGTTGTAAACCACATAATAGCCCAGCACCGCAATATCGAGGTCACCATCCGCATCGTAATCCGCCGGCGCGGTACTGATCACCCAGAAATCTTCGTCCTGCGGCGTCAGAAAAATGGAATCCAGCGGCGTTACTTCGGTAAAATCTCCAAAAGTGCCGCCGGGATTGGGCTGGACAACCACAAACCGCACCGCACTGCCGGTGGCGCTGTCGTCATCCATTACCGTTAACCGCACAATGTAAGTAAAAGCAGTGGGAAAGGTATGGGTGGGATTTTGCTCGATAGAAGTGGCAGTATCCCCGAATTCCCAGAACCAACTGATGATGCTGCCGTCTGGATCGGTGCTGGTATCGGTAAAATCCACGGTGAGTCCATTGGGGCTGAAATCAAAGGAAGCTGCAGGCGGTTGATTAACGGGGGGCGGCGGCGGTCCGTTAAACTTACGGATGAACCCTCTTGCACCACCCATCCAGGCATCGCCATCGGCGGAAGCGGCAATAGTATTATAGGAACCGAATCCGGCTGATCCCGCATCCAGAACCGCCCAGTTCTGGCCGCCGGTAGCGGTGTAAAGGGCTACCCCCCCGGCAGTGCTTACCCAGAGTTCATTTTGTCCGATCAGATAAATATCAGTAAGCTGGTGAGAGGAACTGGGAGTTGGCAGAACCTGCCAGCTTAAACCGCCGTCGTCGCTGCGTACGGCATAACCTCCGCTCCCCACTGCATACCCGATGCTGACATCATAAAAATCCATGTCCAGAATTTCCATAGATGACCCGGGAAGCTGTTCCTGCGTCCAGGTGGCGCCATCGTCTATTGTGCGGTAAAAAGAGCCGTTCCGGTTTGCAACCCATCCGCTGGAATTCTCAAAATCCACCGCCATATACCAGCCATTGGTAAGGGAATCAGGCACCCATGTAGCACCGCCGTCTGTGGTATGGAATACGGCATTATTGGCTGCGCCGCCACCGGCCACCCAGCCGGTCTGCAAGTCGGTAAAATAGAGGTCTTCGGCATCAAAATTGGGTGTGGCCGCAGGAGCCGCCTGCCAGGAAATGCCGCCGTCGCCGCTGCTGTACATGCGGCCTTTTTCATCCACGGCCACAACATCCGTTTGATTAATGACCTGCACCGCTACCAGACTGAAGGTCGATATTGCACCGTTAAAAATCCAGGGACCGTTGCCATCACTGGTTAAAACATTACCGCTGCTGCCCACTGCAATTAAATCCCCATTCGGAAAGCGGTCCATATCTTTAATATCCTGCGCAGTACCGCTGGAAATCTGGGTCCAGGAAGCGCCGCCATTTGTAGATTTTATAATAAAACCCCCTCCATATCCGAAGTACCCCGTAAGGGAATCAGTAAAAACAGGACTGGCACTGTTTAAAAAACCGGGCTGGGGACCGGGTGAAGCAAAGGCCTGCGCCCAGGTTTGCCCGGCATCCCCGGACTGATACATATTTCCTGAGAAATCCCCGGCAACAACAGTTTGCGCATTGGGAACTGCAAATGAATGCAGGCGGTCGGGGCTTATTGCCCCCACATCGGTCCAGGTACGGCCGGCATCATCTGAACGAAAAATACGATCATCAAAATTTGAAAATGAACCACTGCGGCCCCAGGCCAGTACAACCTCATCGGAGAGCCTGATCAGATTGCTTCTGCCATCCGCTGCGCCGGCCGGCGTCCATGTTACCCCTCCATCCGCCGAGCGCACAAAGCTGCTGTCAATAATCCCAACAGCAACCGTGTCGGAAAGGAAAGTCACTGCCAGGGCAGGACCGGCCTGAACCAATGTGAAGTTGGCTCCGCTGTCGGAAGTACGATACAGCCCGCTGTCCGAAGCGCCCAACCCGGTCTGGTTATTCTGGAAATGAAATGCAAAAATATCTGCCGGGGACGGTTCCCAGTTCAAGCCGCCATCACGGCTGATGTAGCGGCCAAAATTTCCGGTGGCCAGCCCGAAATCCGGCGTATAAAATTCCATAAAATATGTTGATCCCAGGAAAGGCAGTTCATCCCAGGTGGTCCCGCCGTCGGTTGTGCGGTAATTATGGTTGCCGAACGTCCAGCCGAGCGTGCTGTTCAGAAAAAAAATACCATTGAGGGCATCATTCAGGTTTGCCGGTATATCCCGCTGTACCCAGTTTATCCCTCCGTCCAGCGATTCAAACAGTGCACCACTGTTATCGAACGGATCATCGTTGGTGGCAAGAAAAACATGCTGTGAAGCGGGAGCGGCTATCCCCCGGATTTCCAGTTGAGTGGGAAGCGGACTTTGGGTAACCCACTGCGCCTGTGCCTGGTTGGAAATAAAAAACAGCATTACTGCTGCTGCACTCAACCTAAATAAAAATTTATTAATATTGATCTTCATGATACCCCCGTATGTGATAAAAAATGAGTTAATTTTTATTCTACTATCATCAATTTCAATGCCAACTGCGGTAATGCTTTGCTTTTTAAAGAACTAACTTCTAATTTTTATTGAACATTATCCCTGTTTCCAATGCAACACCTGCTTCAATAATGAATCTTCTTTTTATCACCACTGCTGCACGCCATAGTGCATATTTTGCGCCTCCATATTTCAAGAGGCTTCCCCATCCTTTCTGTAAAAGCTTATTTACAATTCTAATTCATACGCTAATTATAGAAGACGAGGGCTGTTGTTCAAGACAGAGTACACCAAACCCCGTTTTCATTTAT
>JBAPTX010000033.1:0-3919 GCA_049282375.1 Calditrichia bacterium | reverse complement strand
GGAGTACCTGCTCCAGCTCTTCCATGAATTCAATATTGGCATTTACGGTAATGTGGGTGCCGTCCAGCGTGACGGCCGGGCCCGGCGCCTTTTCCAGTAATCCTTTTTCGACTAACAGAAAGTCTTTCTTTTTTATCTGATATTCAGCAATGGTTTCCGGTCCCGGATTTACCACAATGACGCCTTCATTTCCATCCAGAATTAATTCATCACCGGCGTTTACCATATTGGTAATATATTCTGTGCCCAGCACTGCCGGCACCCCCAATGAACGGGCGACAATGGCAGTGTGCGAATTTTTACCACCAACATTGGTACAGAACCCCATAATATGCTTGTGATGGAGCCGCAGGGTGTCTGCCGGGCTTAACGAATCGGCCGCGATTATGGACTGCTCTTTAATTTGAACATCCAGTTTTTTACCCAGCATTTTTTTCAGGACCAGCCGCTTCAGGTTCAGAATATCCACAGCCCTGTCTTTAAAATATTCGCTGGATAGATTTAAAAAATGTTCTCTTTTATTCTGAAAAATTTTAAAAGTGGCATAAGCGGCATCATAATTTTTTTCAGCGATCAGTTGTTCCACTTCTTTCAGGAATAGATGATCTTCCAGTATGGCGATCTGCGTTTCCACTATTTCCGCAAACTCCTCACCATAATTTTTCAATGTTTCGCTGTGAATGCGCTTTAAATGTTTTTTGCTGGTTTCTATGGCTTTGCGAAAGCGAAGTATTTCAGGTTCAATCCGTTTTCTGGAAATGGTTCGCCGTTCAGGGGCAATGGCGGGTTCATGATAAATATAAACCGGCCCCACGGCAATTCCCGGAGAAGCGGCAATGCCTTTAATGGCGATTTCTGCACGGCTGGATACTATTTCAGATGAATTCATAATTGTACTAATTCTATTAAAGTTTGCCAAATTAGAAAAAATCTACAGGTATATCAAATAGTTTTTGGAATGGCCAAATGCAACAAAAACCGGGAATAAAAACCATGAAATGCGGGAAAGAAAACCGGATTGTTACACCGCCTTTACCCCGATTAAAATTGCGGATTGGGGAATCAGCAATCATGTAAAATTAAACTTTATCCCGTGATTTTAGACCGGGTGTGCCGGTGTCTGTATGTGAATGGCTTAGCTTGTATAATTTTTTCCCAATATTCCGGGCGGAAAAGGATGGCCGGATATCGCGCTGTTGAATCTGTGGGCGCCGGCTGAATTTTCTCATACACTCCTGTAGAATAAAAATGCAATTATATCTGAATTACAGGCCCTGTCTGTTTTGCATTCAGGAAAGATTGTTGACAAATAATCTGCTTTGAAATTTTCTGGCAAAGTGTTTGCAAAAAGAAGGCAGTGAGTATTTAAAAAAGGAGGAAGTAAATTGAAAAGGATTTTATTTACGACAGGGTTAGTGGTCATTTTTATAGCGACTTCACTATTTGCGGGAACAGATTCATTAAATGTAAAATGGGATTTAAATCCCGAACCGGATATGTATTGTTATAAACTTTTGCGCAGTATAGATGGCAGTTCAAATTTTCAGCACATTACAGATGTGGTGCATCCCGGGAACAAAATGGTAGACCGGAACAATATCACACCCGGAAAACTGTACTCTTATACGCTGGCTGCAATTGATTCAGCAGGCAATCAGTCCGAGTTTTCCGATACAGTCTCCGTTGGAATTCCTGCTGTTTTGATCAGTCAGAAAAACCTGGACGACGGGCAGTCCAGCAATTTGCCTTTAGCGGAAGTTTTCGGTGATCCCGATAATAATCTTTCCGAGCTGCAGGTTTCTTTCAGCAGTGCTTCTCATGTGCAGGTTTCTATATCAGGAAATGATCTGGTGGTAACACCGGAACCGCTGAACTACACCGGAACTGCCCAGATAACCATTAAGGTGCAGGATCCGATTGGCTTCTGGGATGAAAAAGTAGTTTCTTTTCATTTTGGTACCACCTCCGGACAATACACCAATGATATCAAACCTGAAGAATTTGCAGTGTTTCAGAATTACCCCAATCCTTTTAATCCCACAACCGAAATCAAATATAATATACCGCAGTCCCAGTTCGTCCAGGTGGTTGTTTACAATGCACTGGGCCAGAAAGTAAAAACCCTGATATCCGGTTATCAGCAGGCAGGCAGTTATAATCTGATCTGGCAGGGCACCAACGATGCAGGTCAGAAAGTGGGCAGCGGAACCTATATCTTTACCGTACGTGCCGGAGAACACTTCGAAACACGTAAAATGATTCTGCAGAAATAGAGCGAACCACCAGCAGATAAAATAGATAAATGAATAAGGCAGAGTTTTCAGCTCTGCCTTTTTTTATAAAATAACCAGAATTAAAGTACTGCTGAATAGCGGTTGTGAAAAGATCATTCGGAAACAGCAAATACCATTCATTCCAAGTTTCCAGGCTTTTTGCTTTCAGCGCCTGAGCCGCAGCATCATAAAAATTGCGCCCACTCCGAACACGATATTGCCGATCCAGGCGGCCAGCCAGGGCTCCAGCGTCCCTTTATGTCCCAAAACCTGCCCGGAGCGCAGGAATAAAAAATAAATGAAACTGATGAGCAGGGCCAGAGCAAATCCCAGGGCCGGGCCGCTGCGGCGCTTCCGGGCAGCCAGGGGCGCCCCGAATAAAACAATGATCAAATTGGCAAAGGGATAGGCAATTTTCATGTGCAGGTCCACCAGCCAGCGTCTTGCATCGGCGCCCAGCTCTTTCATTTTGTTGACAAACCGCCGCAGCTCCGTATAATTCATTTCCTCCGGTTCAATTTCCAGATCCGTTAAATCCTCCGGGGTAATGGTGCTTTCCAGATAAGCAACCGAGTCAAAAGCGGTTACCTGTTCACTGGTATCACTCAACTGCCGCTGAATCACATCGTGCAGCACCCAGATATTCTGCTGCGGTTTCCACTGCATAACCCGGGCATCCCAGCGTTTCACCACCCGGTTTTGCCGGGTCCATATAACATTGACTTTGTGGGCTTTTTGCCGGGCAGTTTCATACACCTGGATGTACATCTGCCGGTTCTCCCCATCCTGTATGGCCAACTGATTGCGGGTGGTTTCAATCGTGCGGTTTTCTTTTTTAATATTGTAGCGGTACACATCCAGGCGCGCCTGATTGGTCTGCGGGACAATTGTTTCCCCGCTCAGCCCCACTGCAATGCTCACCAGAAAAGCCAGCATCACCACCGGCAGCATTACCCGGTAATTACTGACTCCGGCAGACTGCATGGCAATAATTTCATTGTACTGCGCCATGGAACCCAGCGAAAACAGACTGCTCAACAGCATGGCAATGGGAAGTGTAAGAATGCTGATGTAGGGCATGTAGTAAATATAATAGAGCAGAACATCAAAAAAGGAAGCCTGGAATGAAAGGAACTTGTCAAGGTTTTCAATTAAATCCACGACGATAAAAATGACAATAAAGGCCAGGATATTGAAAAACAGCACGACCAGAAATTTTTTAATAATGTAGCGGTCCAGTAGGTGTATCACTTTTCCTCTTCATCTCCTTTGAAAAAGGTTTGCAGAAATCCGGGCAGTTTCTCCCAGTGGAAAAAAGTGGTTTCCTTTACCACCCGGAAAGTGAGATAGGCGCCGAAAGCCCCCACAATAATATTGGGCAGCCACATGGACATAAAGGGCGATAACAGTTGGCGGTCGGCAAGTTCTTCTCCGCCGATGAGAAATACCCAATACAGCAGAAAGAAACCGATGCTGAAGGTAATGCCGACTCCCAGGCTGCCTTTGCGTGCTTTAATTCCCAACGGGGCGCCGATTAGAACAAAGACGATACTTGCAAAGGGAATAGAAAATTTTTTATGGATTTCCACCAGAAATTTATTGATCTGTTTTTCATGGTACTGAATGCTTTTTTTGGTATTCTGGAT
>JBAPTX010000032.1:0-2147 GCA_049282375.1 Calditrichia bacterium | reverse complement strand
CCTTTTTCTCCTCCATCAATCTGTTAATCAGCATATTCTGCAGTTCGGAGAGATAACTTTCCTCCAGAGACTCAAAATTCTGCTTAAAATTGGGGGATTCAAATGCCTTTGGTTCAATCATCAGATCTTCCTCCAACTCATATTTAAAAAAGATGATTTATGCCAATTTTTGTATACATTTCCAATAATGTAGCTTAATAATAGCTAAAAAACAACACCCAAAAAGGTCCATAATAAACGGGCTCACCCCGATAACTTGAGATCGCGGTACAGCCAATAATCCTTTTTCATCCCGGCTCCTTGTTCTTAATGCAAAATTTGACAATTTAGTTGCACCAAATAACACTTTTCACATAATTTTATGTTCCATTTTTGAAAAGGAGAACTTTATGGAAAATTTAGCTCTTGCCAATCCTCTGGTCAGCTTATTGGACAAACCGGCGGAGCAGTTTACCCGGGCCGATATGCTGGAAGTGATCCGGATAAAAAATATCGAGCATATCACCTTTCACTACACAGGTCTGGACGGAAAGCTGAAAGAACTTAAACTGCCGGTGGGCAACCGCCGGCAGGCAGACCGTATCCTGGCTGATGGCGAGCGCGTGGACGGATCCTCCCTCTTCAAAGGGATGATTGATACCGCTTTGTCTGATCTTTATGTTGTACCGCTTTATAAATCCGCCTTTTTAAACCCCTTTAACGATGATAGCCTGGATTTTATCTGCAGGTACCTGGACCCCGATGGAGAGAGAGCCTCGTTTGCGCTGGATACTATCCTGCACAAAGCCGCCCGTTTATTCACTGAAAACAGCGGGCTGGAACTTTATGCTTTAGGCGAACTGGAATTTTTCCTCATAAGCGATCCCCAGCGGGACCTTTATCCTTCCAACAAACAGAAAGGATACCACGCATCGGCCCCGTTCATAAAAAGCGGTGAAATTTTAAATGAGATGGTCCGCTATATTACTCAGATTACCGGGGCGGTAAAGTATGCCCACAGTGAAGTTGGATTTGTGAACAGCGTTCGCAGTAATCTGGATGAGCTGAAGGGCAAGCAGGCAGAACAAATGGAAATTGAATTTCTGCCGGTGCCGGTGGAAGAAGCGGCGGACAACCTGACCCTGGGCCGCTGGATTATCCGCAACGTTGCCTACCGCCATAACTGCGTTGCCACTTTCACTCCAAAAATTGAAGAAGGTGTTGCCGGAAATGGCCTGCATATTCATGCGGAAATAAGGAAGCAGGGTAAAAATATTATGGTTGATACCGGCGGCGAATTATCCGGTGAGGCGCGGCGGCTGATTGGCGGATTATGTCATTATGCGGATACATTAACCGCGTTCGGGAATACGACTTCTTCCGCCTATTTAAGGCTGGTACCCAATCAGGAAGCGCCCACCCGAATCTGCTGGAGCGATTTGAACCGCAGTGCCATGATCCGGGTGCCGCTGGGATGGTCAAAAATTTCGAATCTTGCTAAAAGTTTAAATCCGCAGCAGGATACCGATTATCAGGAACGGGAAGGACGGCAGACAGTGGAATTGCGCAGTCCCGATGGAAGTGCCATTGTACATCTGCTTCTCGCCGGTATTACCCTTGCCGCAGAATGGGGAATGACCCATGACGAAGCTCTGGCTCTGACCAACAAATTATATACCCGGGGTAATATTTTTAAAAACAAACGGCTGTTGGCAAAACTGCCGGCACTTCCGGGAAGTTGTGTGGCTTCGGCTAAAACCCTTCTCAAAAAACGCGGGCTTTATGAACGTGAAAACATTTTCCCGCCCAGCGTTATTGATTATGTGGCCGGCCTGTTAACCGCAGAAAATGACCAGGACATTAATTCCCGTCTGGTGGATTTGCCGGCGGACGACCGTCTGCATGCAACCCGTAAAATTATGCATGCCGATATACACCGCCATTAACGGCAAAAGGGAGAAATTTAAACAGCGGGAACCCACCTTGTTAACAGGCGTTTTTACCCATTGATTGTTTGGAATTATAGATTGGAATCAGTTTATCACAACAGGAAAACAGGATTTTACTTTAGAAAGAATAATAATTTATCCCGTTTTGAATTAAATATGACCAGGCTTATATTTTGGCATTTTGTTTGGGAATTGCTGTAAAAGAGAGGAATAATGAAT
>JBAPTX010000031.1:0-3584 GCA_049282375.1 Calditrichia bacterium | reverse complement strand
GACTGAAAGAGGCACTCAGATCTTTTACCAGCCCCAGATCGGATATTTTCACCCCAAATCCCTTTTGCTGCAAAAGATTCAGCAGGTCTGTTCCTTCAAGTCCACTGCCGTTTTCCGGTAATGCGATCAGAATGTTGGAGGGCTTTAAATCGCGATGAATCAGATTATGTTCATGCAGATCATCCAAACCTTCGCATACCTGCACCATGATGGATAATACCAGCTCCAGGCGATCCTGAAAATCGATTCCCGATAACCGCCGCATCAGCTGGTTAAGCGGCAGCCCTTCTATATATTCCATTTCAAAGGCGATGAAGTGCGGTTCTATCCAATAATCAAAAATTTTAACGATCCGGTCTGATTCAATTCTCTGCATGGCCCGGATTTCCCGCTTAAAGCGTTTGATGATGCCGGAGTCGCGGTCCATTCCGGCTTCAATTACTTTTACGGCAACTTTGCGGCCGCTGCGGGTATTTTTGGCCTGATAGACAAGGCCGTACTGGCCGGAGCCAAGTAAGACCGGATTTTGTAAAAAATCAAGTGCCTGGGGCCAAAATGCTTTCATGTAAAAAACCGGTAAATAAAAATTTCCTTTTTGCCGGGGGATGAAAATAAATCAAATTTAATCAGGTGCCGATCTCGCAATTTTCATATGCTTCGCGGTGGCGGCTGTCAATGTTTGCCATGCGTTCCACATTCCCGCGGTTTAAATCGAACTGAAACAGCTTGCAGAATTCCTGGTAGTGGGAATCGAAAAATCGTTTTAATGCTTTACTGTTAGGACGGGTGTTGTGAACCTGGGCCAGCCGGTCCACCACTGCTTTTGAAAACTGACGGGCATTGCCGGGTTCAGGGCGCCGTTCAATAAAATAGAGGCCTTCATAATAATAAAATTTCGCTTCCCGCAGGGGAACATGCTGGCCATCAGTAATTAGCTGTACCTCTTCCTGCCTTTTTCCCCAGCCCAGCGGATAGTTACTGAGCTGACCCTGATTGGCAATATCCAGCGCCTGATCGTAAAAAGCGCTGCCGCCCATAAGTTCAAATGTATCCATTTCGCCGGCAAGTACCATATACCCGTAAAAATCCACCAGCGCCAGCAGCGGATCAAACTGGGTCCGGTAAGTCTCAAATCCCTGCCCGGGAACATAGTTAAACTCGCAGGCTTCATCAAAAAAATTCTCCCCGCTGGGAGAGCTGATCAGATATTTGACGCGGTAAATCTTTTCAAATCCCTGAGTATTAACCGTTTCCACAATAATCCGCACATTACAGGTAATGAGGATATCCTTTTTCTCATCGCTCCAGTCTTTCGCATTTATGTAATTCTGGATCTGTCCGGGCAATTCATTCAAATCTTCCTGATCGCGGGATTGTAAATGCGCCATATCGATGGCTACATCCCTGCATTGAAAAGTTTGGGTGTTACCTTTCAGATAACCCAGCGTCGTCAATAAAAGAATTATCGCAAAATACATCCTTAAATTCATGAAATCTCCTAAACTTGTTCTTGCAAAATTTATAGTCCCGTTCTGAATAATTCAAGTCTGAATAAAGGAACCGGTATCTGATTGCGGGTTCCATGATACCCCGAAAAGGTTTCTCTCTGCAGTGTAAGCGGCATTATAATAAAGAAAATTGGAATTAAACCCGGAGACTACATGAAGGCAAGGCAGCCCAATGATGTTCAGGAAATTTGGTTTTTACGGTGTTTTAGCAGAAGATTGCAATGGTACCTTTGCTGTAAATATGGTAATATGCGGTGAAACTGGCCGCCCGAAATTTATGGAAGATCAAATTATCACCAATGATTATTTGAATTTCAGCAGGAGAGGAAGTACATTGATGAAAACCTATCCGAGGAGGCTTTATGAAACGTTTTCTGATATTTGCGATTTTGATTTTTACCGCCATGTCAGTCTGGATGTGCGGCAGGGACGAAGTTGAAGAGGAGCCGGAAGCACAAGCGACGACTGCAGACAAATATGAGGGGGTTGCAGTAAAATCGGTTGAGAAATTCAATTATGTTGCGCTGCCACATACCGGCCCGTTCGAAGATCATGAAATCGTGATCAATCAATTTTTTCAGGAAATGAATAAACAGGGAATACGCCCTTCCGGACAATTAATGGGCATTTATTACAGCGATCCTGAGCAGGTCGCTCCCGAGAGCCTGAAATGGAAAATCGCCATCCCTGTGGGAGATTCTATCGGCGTAAAAAAGCCTCTGGAAATTGGTACCTGGAAGAGTGGGGAAGTGCTGTCTTATATGTATACCGGCAACCCGGAAGGGACTGAAGATGTTTACCGCCTGTTTGGCGAATACATGCATGAGAACAATTTAAATCCGGCCGGCCCCGCAGTGGAAAGGTTTCTTGATGAAGATTTATCCCAGACATCCATGGACACTATGCATATTGAAATCTGGTTTCCCGTTAGCGGCGATTCTATCGGGCAGTGATCAGATGGGAAACAGAGCAGCAGATTGCATAAAAAAAGCCCTGCTTTTACAGGGCTTTTTTTTTGTACCGCAGGTAAACCAAATTGCTAAGCAGCAATCCGCTGAAGCATGGTTTCCACAAATTTCCAGAATTTTTCCACAGTGGGTATTTTTACCCTTTCATCCGGAGAGTGGGCGCCTTCAATGGTGGGGCCGAAGGAGATCATATCCATTCCTTCAAACTTATCCCCGATAATACCGCATTCCAGCCCGGCATGAATCGCTTTTACTTCCGGCTCATTCCCGAACAGATCTTTCCAGGTTTTTTTCGCCAGTTGCAGCACATCGGAATCCGGGTTGGGTTTCCAGGCGGGATAACCGCCGCCGCTGTGCACTTCTGCACCGGCTAAAAACCCGCATGCCTGCATTTTATCTGCAATGTCCGTCAATGCGCTGCCTACGGAACTGCGCTGGCTGGTTAAAATACTTATTTTGCCTGTTTTTTTGCTGACCACCGCCAGGTTGGTGGAGGTTTCCACCAGTCCCGGGATATCGTGGCTCATTCCCATAACGCCATGGGGAAGGGAATAAAGGAGATTCAGCAATCGGTTATGAAGCTGGGAGGTAAACATTTCATTCGGCCGGTCAACATCTTCGCTGATAACGGAAACGGCCACATTGGGATCCACGGATTTAAGTTCATCTTTATAAATGCGGTCGTAATCAGCGGCAATTTCTTTCAGGATACTGATTTTATCACCCGGCAGGAAAACATAAGCTTCGGCTTCGCGGGGAATTGCATTATGTTTACTGCCGCCTTCGAAACCTGCCAGACGGCCGCCTACCTGCGGCAGTACTTTCCAGAGAAAACGGGCAAGCAGTTGTATGGCATTACCGCGGCCTTCATTTATGTTCAAGCCGGAATGTCCCCCGCTCAAACTGGAAATTTTAACCTGGACCGCTTTAAATCCGCCCGGGACCGATTCTGTATCCAGCGATAAAAACAGTTCTGTATCACGGCCGCCGGCACATCCGATATAAATGGCGCCGTCCTCTTCGGAATCCATGTTTAACATAACGCGGCCTTCCAGCATATCATCGGAGATGTCGGTGGCGCCGGTGAGACCCGTTTCCTCATCAATGG
>JBAPTX010000030.1:0-6158 GCA_049282375.1 Calditrichia bacterium | reverse complement strand
CATATCATCAGCCAGCGTGCCCTGCGGACATAAGTCATAACAAATACCGCATGATTTACACCATTTCTGGTATATAATCAACATGTCCGAGCGGCGCTGCTTTTCGACGGTCTTTTGGGTCAATTCTTCTTTTAAACGCTGAACCGTCAACTCTTCCATAATTCCTCCGGGGTCTTGCTAAAAACGTAACAAATATATTGTACAACCTGATTTTATTCTATGATTTTTTTAAAATACCGGCCACAGTCCTGCCAATCTCGGCAGGGCTTTTACACACGGTAATACCGGCACTCTCCAGCGCTTTCATTTTATCTTTGGCCGTTCCCTTCCCGCCGCTGATAATCGCGCCGGCGTGCCCCATGCGGCGGCCGGGGGGGGCCGTCTGACCGGCAATAAAGGCCACGACCGGTTTATTGAAGTTTTCCTTTATCCATGCAGCAGCTTCTTCTTCGGCCGTTCCGCCAATTTCGCCGATCAGTACCACTAGCTCAGTTTCGTCGTCTTTTTTAAATAACTTAAGCGCATCAATAAATCGGGTGCCGATTACCGGGTCACCGCCAATGCCGATGCAGGTGGATTGTCCCAGGCCTTCACGGGTTACCTGATCCACTGCTTCGTAGGTCAGCGTACCGCTGCGGCTGATAATGCCTACGGTGCCTTCGCGGTGAATAAAGCCTGGCATAATACCGACTTTACACTTCCCGGGCGAGATAACACCGGGACAATTTGGACCAATTAAGCGGGTGGAGGTGGTTTCCAAATAGTGATAAACCCGGATCATGTCCCGGGCAGGAATGCCTTCCGAGATGCAGATGACCCATTTAATGCCTGCCTGAGCCGCCTCGTAAATGGCGTCCGCGGCAAATGCCGGCGGCACGAAAATCACCGATACATCCGCCTGCGTTTCCTTTACCGCTTCTTCCACAGTGTTGAATACAGGAACGCTGTCATCGAACTTTTGTCCGCCTTTTCCCGGCGTCACCCCCGCCACCACATTGGTACCGTATTCCATCATCTGGCGGGCATGAAAAGATCCTTCAGTTCCGGTAATTCCCTGCACCAGCACCCGCGATGATTTATCCACTATGACGCTCATTGGTTCTCCTTTTTCGATTCGTTCAACGAAAGAAGATTTTTATTTCTTCTCGAAAAATTTTTTTATTCTTTTATAAACTACCCATTCTAATTTATCAGTTTGTCCGCCACATCTACCGCTCCGCTAAATAGTCGCTACCACTTTATTAGCCGCATCTTCCAGCGTCTGAGCCACCTGAAAATTCATTCCGGATTTCTCCAGTAATTCGGCGGCTTCCTCCGCATTGGTACCGGCCAGGCGAATTACCAGCGGTACTTCAATCCCGACCGATTTTGCCGCTTCAATGATGCCCCGGGCTACCCGGTCGCAGCGCACAATACCGCCGAAAATATTTATCAGAATGGCTTTTACATTTTCATCGGAAAGTATGATTTTAAACCCGTTCCGCACCGTATCCACATTGGCGCCGCCGCCCACATCCAGAAAATTGGCAGGCATTCCCCCGGCATGTTTAATAATATCCATGGTGGCCATAGCCAGCCCGGCGCCATTCACCATACAGCCCACATTGCCATCCAGTTTTATATAATTGAGATGATGTTTGTTTGCTTCCACTTCCAGCGGGTCTTCTTCGCTGAGGTCCCGCATTTCCTTGATATCCGGATGACGGTATAGCGCGCTGTCATCAAAATTCATTTTGGCATCCAGCGCCAATACTTCGCCGGAGGCGGTAACCACCAGCGGATTTATTTCCGCCAGGCTGGCGTCACTTTCAATAAAAGCTTTATAAAGGCCGGAAATAAACTTGACTGCATTTTTGATCTGCTGTCCCTCCAGCTTAAGGCCGAATGCAATTTTACGGGCCTGAAAGGGCTGCAAGCCAACCGCAGGGTCAATATACTCGCGGATAATTGCTTGTGGTTTTTCTTCCGCCACTTTCTCAATTTCCACTCCTCCTTCAGTGGAAGCCATAATTACCAGCCGCGATTTGGCACGATCCAGAACAAATCCCAGATACAATTCGCGGGCTATATCAATCCCCTCTTCAATGAGCACCCGCTGCACTTTTTTACCTTCAGGGCCGGTCTGATGGGTAACCAGGGTCATCCCCAGCATATCTGCTGCAATTCTCTGCGCCTCTTGCGGCGATCCGGCAAGTTTAACACCGCCGCCTTTTCCCCTGCCGCCTGCATGAATCTGCGCTTTTACCACAAAAACCTTTCCGCCCAGATTCCGGCAGATTTCTTCCACTTCATCCGCTTTAAAGGCAACCGTTCCCCGGGGTACGGCCACACCGTATTTCCGCAGAATTTCCTTGGCCTGATATTCATGAATATTCATTGGGAAGACCTCACTTTTTATTTACTTCTATTATTTTTTCACTCAGGGTATTATAACGGTTCCGGCATTGCCCGCAGCCGCCTCCACTGATTTTTCAATGGAAGTAATCACGACCCGTTCCCCGCCGCTTTCCAGAAAATTAATGGCTGCCTGTATTTTTGGGCCCATGCTGCCGGAGGGAAACTGTCCGGCTGACAGGTATTCTTTGGCTTCCGCTACCCTTAATTGATCCAGGTCCACCTGATCCGGTCTTTTGAAATTAAGGGCCACTTTATCCACAGCGGTCAGAATCATCAATTCTTCCGCTCCTACATCCCGGGCCAGAACTGCAGAAGCCAGGTCTTTATCGATTACCGCATCAATGCCTTCCAGCCAGCCATTTTTAGGATCCACATAAACCGGGATACCCCCGCCGCCGGCAGCAACCACAATCACCTCATTTTCGACCAGCATTTTAATAATATTTTTAGCCACGATTTCCTTCGGCTGGGGAGAGGGAACCACCCGGCGCCATCCACGACCGGGATCTTCTTTCAAGGTCCAGCCGGGCCGGTTGCTCAGTTCTTCTACCTGGGCGGCCTGATAAAAAGGCCCCACATATTTACTGGGATTTTTAATTGAAGGATCTTCCGGGTCCACCAGCACCTGGGTGACCAGTGTGGCGATCTCCCTTTTAATTCCCCGGTCGCTCATTTTATTTTGCAGGCACTGCTCCACCATGTAGCCCATTCCCCCTTCTGTATCGGCCACAATTACGCCCAAAGGCAGAACCGGCACCTGCTGGCGGGCTTCTTCCACTCTGATCAGGGCATTGCCTACCTGCGGACCATTGCCGTGGGAAATCAATACCCGGTATCCCAGGCTGATCAGCTCCACCACTCCCAAAAGGCTTTGTCGGGTATTTTTAAACTGCTGATTGATGTTGCCCTCTTCAAACTGCTGGCTGATCGCATTGCCGCCAAGGGCCACTACAACGGTTTTTCTTTTGCTCATCCCGGAAATCCTGTAATTTCATCCATAAACTGCTTTGAAATCTGATACATAGATTTCAAGTTTTTTAGAAATACAATAGAAAACAACCTAAAAATAAAAAATGCCGAAAGCCTCCGGCGGAGGCTTTCAGCAAGTTGTAAATGTTCAAATAACCTACATTATTTTCTTCAGAACATCCTTTAAATCCGGCTTTCCGATTTCCTGCAGTTCGTAGGTAACCCGCACGGCCGGTTTATTAATATTCACCAGCTTGCGCAAATCAATCGGCGTCCCGATGATGACCAGATCGCATTCAGTGCGGTTTATGGTTTCTTCCAGATCTTTAATCTGCTGATCGCCATAGCCCATTGCCGGCAACAACTGACCGATTTCGGGATATTTTTCGAAAGTCCCGGAAATTGTTCCAACAGTGTAGGGCCGGGGATCCACAAGCTCTGCAGCACCAAATTTTTCTGCCGCAACAACCGCAGCACCATAAGTCATTTCTCCGTGGGTTAAAGTCGGGCCATCTTCTACAGCCAGTACTTTTTTGCCGCGGATCTGCTGATAATCGTCCACGAAAATGGGAGAAGCGGCTTCCACGATTACCGCATCCGGGTTGGTTTCATAAATGGATTCACGCACAGCACGCACCCCTTCGTTATCGGCAGTATCCATTTTGTTAATCACTAAAGCATCGGCCATGCGCAAGTTGGCTTCGCCGGGATAATAAAACAGCTCGTCGCCGGGACGGTGCGGATCGACTACCGTTATGTGCAGGTCCGGTTTATAGAAGGGAAGATCGTTGTTGCCGCCATCCCAGACAATCACATCGGCTTCTTTTTCAGCCTCGCGCAGAATCGCTTCATAATCCACTCCGGAATAAATCACATTGCCGCTGACGATATGCGGCTCATATTCTTCGCGCTCTTCAATGGTGCATTTATGTTTGTCCAGATCGGACAGTTCGGCATAACGCTGCACTTTCTGCTCCACCAGATTGCCGTAGGGCATGGGATGGCGGATGGCCACTACTTTTTTGCCGGCTTCCTGCAGCAGGTCAATAACCCGGCGGGTGGTCTGGCTTTTACCGCTGCCGGTACGAACGGCACATACCGCAACCAGCGGTTTGGTGGACTTGATCATAGTACGCTCCGGGCCCATTACTTTAAAATCGGCACCGGCGGCATTTACAACGGCAGAACGGCTCATTACATAATCGTAGGGCACATCGCTGTAGGCAAACACCACTTCCGCCACATTATGTTTTTTAATCAGACTGGTAATTTCACTTTCCGGGTAAATTTCGATGCCGTCGGGATACAACTTGCCCGCTAGTTCTGCCGGATATTTGCGGCCTTCGATATTAGGAATCTGCGTTGCGGTAAATGCGACAACTTCATATTGTTCGTTTTCACGAAAAAACGTATTGAAATTATGGAAATCACGCCCGGCGGCTCCCATAATTATAACTTTTGTGCGTTCCATTTAAATCTCCTGTCTTGTTTATTCAAAGGTAATTTTAAGAATGCTAAACTGCGGGTTTTATAAAAACCGGTAAATGCGAATTTGTATGAAAATATGTTTTATTTTCCGGGTAGGAAGCAATGCACCTGTTAACTGAAACCATACCATTGCCGGCAGCCGATAAGGTAAAAATTGTAGGATCGTGTTTTAAATATCATTCTTAAAAACTGTAATTTCGTTCAAAAGGGCGAATAATATACAAAAGCGGATTCATAGAATAAAATCAAAATATTTTCTTTACAGCCTGAGACTGCTCGGATGTTAAATTGAAGAAAAAAAGGCAAATCGGGGAATGGGTTTACCGCCTGAAAAATCTCGGGTTGTACTGCAGTGACTCATTTTTACAAATATTTTGAGAATACCCGTAAAATTGAATTTAAAAAAAAAGGATTCCGCCCCGTTCTTACCGGACAGAATCCCCGAAGATTTTTGTAAATGAAGGATGTTACAGAGTGCGGGTTCTCAGAGTATCAATAAAAGTTCGCAACCCGTGAACAGTGGCCGAAAGCGTTTTCAAAGTTTCAGTAACCGGCTTTTCCACTTCATGCCGCACGGTGCGTTCAAAACTTACCACATCATCCACCATTCCCTGTAATTTATGGACCATTCCCTGCAATTGATCCACTTGTACCTTGACTGTATCGGTGGTATGGTTAACATCGGTGGTAATGGCATCCACATTGGCCAAAATGCTGGGGAGCCTCTGATTCAGGTTGTCCGCCGTTTTAGATAAATTCTTAGCCGTTTTGCGTGCCTGGATGATGGTTGGAATTAAAAAAATAACCAATAGCAGGAAAGCAATACTAATGATAAGTAAGCTTATCTCCCAAATCATAGATTATTCTCCAAGGTTAGTTTCCGGAGTAACAGGTTCCTGAGGCCCCTGTTTTTCTTCCTTATACGCATCCACGCCGGCTTCAAATGCCTTTTTAACCCTGTAGCGTCCATCATCCACCGCCCGCTTGCTTTTGGAGGTTAATTCATGAAGCTGCGCCTCCACCTCATCAATCTTCTTTTTGGCCATTTCTTCCAGTTCATGCAAACGGGTAACCGCACTTTCATAAGACCGCTTGCTTTTATCAACAGCGGTATCCAACTCCTGTTTTCCCTTTTCCATCAGGTCATTGGCGCGTCTGTTCAGATCATCACGGGTTTCGCGGCCGCTTTTCGGGGCATATAGAATCGCCACCACTGAACCAATAATTCCTCCAATAAAAATTCCTTTTAGAAATTCTCCGCTATTTCCATTTTCCATTGCAAACCTCCTCGTTTAGGATTGACT
>JBAPTX010000029.1:0-2298 GCA_049282375.1 Calditrichia bacterium | reverse complement strand
GCGTATGATGCTTCCACTGATCTTTTCTGGACGGTTAACTTTGGCGGCAGCCTTTATGCCTTTGACCGTAGCGGTAATGTCATTCAGCAGTTTGCGAATCCTGCCAGCAGTTACGGTGCAGCCTGGGATCCATATTCCGACGGCGGCCCCTATATCTGGTTGAATTCGGGAACCACCACGGGCGACACCCACCACATGGATCAGGTGAATCCCGCTACCGGCCAGCTAACCGGCGTTTCCATCATCGGTACAGCAGGCAAAATTGCCGGTGGTCTGGACATTGCCGGCGGTTTGACCAACTATCCCGGCCAGGCCGTTATGATTGCCATCGGTCAGACCGATGCGCTGAGTCTGTGGGATCTGGATGCAGCGGCGGGCGGCAGTTCGCAGATGATGAAGATGCTGGAGCCTTCATCCGGCGTTATCGCCCCCGGAGACAACACCGACCTGATGATCCGCATGTATGGTGTTGACCCCGCACAGCGCGACACAATGATGACCGGGATTGTTTCCATCGAATCCAATGATCCGGTTCTGCCGGTGGTGGAAGTAATGGTATATGATTCCGTGCTGACAGCTATTGGTGATATGGATCAGTTGCCGACCACCTTTGACATCAGCCAGAACTATCCGAACCCGTTCAATCCCAGCACCACGATTAAATTCCAGGTGCCGCAGGTAACCGATGTGAAACTGATGATCTATAATGTTCTGGGTCAGAAAGTACGCACACTGGTGAACCGAAGTGTGGAACCTGGCCGTTACCAGGCTGTCTGGGACGGACGTAATGATCTTGGCGTGCAGGTCGCCAGCGGTGTTTATGTGTACCGCTTCGAAGCTGCCGACTACGTGAAGGTTCAAAAGATGATGCTGATGAAGTAAATCCGGATTCTTTTCGGATATAGATTTTCAAAAAGCCTCCTGCCGTCTGGCGGGAGGCTTTTTTATTTAGAGGGGATCAGCAATAAAAATGAATCAGGCAAGCAGGAATTTGGTTCGGGCTATTCCAGGGGTTCACTTCAGTTTATATCATATTTTTTTAATTTGGACATAAAGGTGCTGCGGTGAATGCCCAGTTTTTCTGCAGTGCGTAATTTGTTAAAATTATTCTCACGCAGTGCTTTTAAGATGATCCGCCGTTCAAAAACATCCACCATATCGGTGAGGGATTTATCCAGGTCCAGCTCGGCCTCACCACCGCCGCTTTCCTGCTGATATAAGTAGGCCGGAAAATCCTTTACGGTTAACCGGCCGGATTTATTCAGCACAACCGCCCGTTCCACCAGATTTTCCAGTTCACGGATGTTGCCCTGCCATTGGTAGTTCTGCAGGCTTTCCATGGCGTCATCTTCAATAACATCAATTTCCTTGTTAAACTGTTTATTGAATTTATCAAGAAAATGGCTGATCAGCAGAGGGATATCATCTCTGCGTTCGCGCAGCGGCGGCACCTCAAGCGGAATGACATTCAGGCGGTAATACAGGTCCTGCCGGAAGGTACCCTGGCTCATCATTTCCTGTAAATCCCGGTTTGTTGCAGCAATAATACGCACATCCACTTTTATGGTATCGGTGCCGCCTACCCGTTCAAACTCCCCTTCCTGCAGCACCCGCAGAAGCTTAAGCTGCATGTTGGCAGAAATGTCCCCGATTTCATCCAGGAAAATGGTACCGCCGTTAGCCAGCTCAAAGCGGCCCAGTTTATCCCGGATGGCGCCGGTAAAGGCGCCCTTCACATGACCGAACAGTTCACTTTCCAGCAGATTTTCCGCCAGAACTGCACAGTTCACTTTTACAAAGGGTTTCTTTATCCGCTCGCTGTTAAAGTGAATGGCATTGGCAATCAGTTCCTTACCGGTGCCGCTTTCTCCTGTAATCAGCACAGTGGAACTGGTTTTGGCGATATCCTTTATCAGATCAAACAACTCCAGCATCTTCCGGTTTTTACCAATAATATTGTTGAAGTTGTATTTCTGGGACAATTTCTCCCGCAGGTACTGATTCTCTTTCATCAGCGATTTTAGCTGGGAGATGGTTTCCACTTTGGCCAGAATTTCATCCAGCCGCAGTGGCTTCAGAATATAGTCCTTCGCCCCCATTTTCATGGCATCCACTGCTGTTTCAATGGTTCCGTGGGCCGTGATCATGATGACGGCAATATCCTGGTGTTTTTTGCGCACCGTGTCCAGCAGCTTAATGCCGTCCATTTCCGGCATCACCATATCGGAAATTAAAATATCGGGTTCTATGCTGCGGATATTTTCCAGCGCTTCCACCCCGTTCCGTGCGGTGTAGGTC
>JBAPTX010000028.1:0-1548 GCA_049282375.1 Calditrichia bacterium | reverse complement strand
AGCTCGTCGGGCTCATAACCCGAAGGTCGCAGGTTCAAATCCTGCCCCCGCTACTACTCACTGTCCCGTTTTTCGGGACAGTTTTTTTAAGGGCATGGCGGCGTAGCTCAGTCGGTCAGAGCATCGGAATCATAATCCGAGTGTCCGGGGTTCGAATCCCTGCGCCGCTACACTTTTTTAGTCGGGTTTACCCGGAAAATAATGCTTTTGGTATCCTCCCCTCTGCCATTTTTCAGAAATTCTATTTTCTTAAGTTGTTTTGGCTTTCCTGTTTGAAGAGTAATCATTTAAATTGTCCTGTAAAACCATTCACCTTCACAGAAGAAATCAAAGCCCATCATCGCCGCTCCCATTTTCCACCCGGAGAAGAGAAAAGGGGGTGAAGTCAATTGTGGCTTCAGCCATTATGTTCATACTAAGGCAACTGATATGAATTTCACTCCATTCCTTATGGCAGATTCATTTTACAGCGTGGTCACTTTTTATATTGTTGACTATATTACTGCCGAATCCGTGGCCGTTGTTCATGCTGTTAAAAAACCAAAATCATCAACACCCTGATAATTAATGAAGAAATCTACTTTAAATAAACGGTTTATGGAATTTGTGAAGACCCGAAATCTTTTTCTGCCGGGTGAAAAGGTGCTGGCAGCAGTCAGTGGAGGCATTGATTCCATGGTGCTGCTGCACCTGCTGTATTCCTGCCGCAAAGGGCTGGCAATCAAACTGGGGATTGTTCATTTACAGCACAACATCCGGGGCGGGGAGGCTCAGGACGATCTTCAGTTTGTGGCAAAAACCGCCGAAAAATTGTCACTGCCTTTCTATAAACTGTATGCGGATGTGCCGGAAATGGCAAGAACAAATCGGCTTTCCCTGGAAGAGGCTGCCCGTAAGGCCCGGGAGCAGGCATTTGAGAAAATTGCCGCTGAAGATGAATACCACAAAATTGCCACTGCCCATCACCTGGATGATCAGGCAGAAACGGTTTTGATGCGCCTGCTTTCCGGAAGCGGCCTGCAGGGGCTTGCCGGAATCCGGCTGCAGCGGGAAAAATGGGTCCGGCCGTTACTCTTTGCAGCCCGAAGCGAAATTGAAGCTTATGCCGCCCGGGAAAAAATCGAATACCGCAGCGACCGCACCAATCTGGACCTTTCCATTCCAAGAAATAAAATTCGCCGAAATCTGCTGCCCCTGCTGGAAACTGAATATGATGCCGGTATTAAGCCACACCTGGCGAATCTTTCCGGCATTCTGCAGGAATGGGATGAATATCTGGAGCAAACCCTTGCGGAGGCGCTGAAAGACCCTGTTATCCGGCAGGTTCAAAATAAAATTAGCCTTGATATAAATAGGTTCAACCGCTATTTTTCCTGGATTCAGATTCGGCTGCTCCAGCATATTTTAAAGCAGTTGAATGCTGAAAAGGTGGCCATTACCCACCGCAAATTCACAGCTTTTAAGCGTTGGCTGCAAACCGGCGAAAGCGGTAGTGAATACATCTGGCATCCCGGCCTGCGCCTTTGCCGGCAGAGCGATTCGGTACTG
>JBAPTX010000027.1:0-3967 GCA_049282375.1 Calditrichia bacterium | reverse complement strand
CCTCAGTGGAGGCAGTCAGGTCAATACCCACTTCCGTGGAAAGTATTTCTTCAAAATTTTCCAGCGGGCGGTCTTGAATGGCCTCTTCCGTTACAATTTTCTGGCTGGAAGAAACATCCATTTGTATTACCGGACGTTCCGCTTCCACCACAACCGCATCCCCTTCCAGGGCCTGCGATCCTAACTTAAAATCAAGAGATGTGGTCTGGTTGATATTCACTTCCACATTCTCTTTTACCAGGGTGGTATATCCCACCATCATTGCCCGCACGGTATAAATGTCCGGCGGTACATTAATAATGAAATAAAACCCGTCCTCATCTGCTGCGGCTCCCATCGAAGTGCCGTCAATTAAGACATTTGCGCCGATCAACGGTTCACCCGTCTCAGCATCCACCACACGCCCGGCAATTTTACCGGCGTTGGCGGCCAGCGCAGTTTCTGCCGGCATAAACAGAAGCACCATACAGAATAGGAGTAAGCTAACCATCGACATCTTAACAACCTTTGGCATCTCACTACCTCCTTTTATGGTATTTTGATTAAAGCAGATCATAATGCTCGATCTCCGTCAGCACCTGCTGACATTTATTAATAAGCCTCTTCCATCCAGTCGGGATTGTTAATTTCATCCCGGTGGGTGGAATTAACCAGTGTGTATGTTCCATCCCTGTTCCGGTCCACGAAATAAAACTCTGTGCGCCCCTCCAGGGAATATGTCCAGATTTCTACCGGTTTGGCGAAACCTTTAAAAGAAGGGGTGCGGGTTACTTCCACTGGTTCGCCGTACTGAATCAGGATACGGCCGCGGTCCGAATTAATTCCATTTGTAAAATGTTCCTCAGCATATGCGATACGCCGGAAATGCTGCTCCATAAATTCATTTTCGGGAGTGGTTGGATCCGGGTCTCTTTTTTGCCAGAATTTTATCAGAAACTGCTGCTTTCCCTTTTTATCCAGTTCGCGGTAAATCTTCTTCTCGGCATGGGTAGCGATATAGCGGATCTGATCATAGTACTTTTCCACATCCGCATCGGACATGGGCAGCAAAACATCTTCGGCCGGTTTATCGGAAACAACCCAGAAATAGCGGTCACGCTTTACTGAAACTTCAGAATTCAGATCAGTCGCAGTCACAGAGAACTTGTAGAGAGCACTGCTCAGGCTGTCCAGTGAAAACACTTCCACCCTGGCAACACCGGCGGCAGACTTCATCACCGGATCACTGGATTTTTTAATACGGACTTTCCCCAGCATATCGCTGACGGTGAAGCGGCTCTGATAATAGGAAGGATTTTCCGGGTCGTAGTCCAGGTTATTCAAACCGAAATATACATATGCCCTGTGTTTGACGGAATCTACCTGATAAACACGGTTTGGATTTGGCAGCATCAGCAAATTATGTTTTACAAAAATGCTGCTGTCTCCTTCAGCTTTCTGCAGGCTGGACAGAAAACAGAGATCGCTCAGGGAAAACCCGTTTTCAAAACTCCGTACCGCAATGGGATGACTGATCTCCCCGGTCAACTGCCCGTCGGCACTCGCTAATTTCAATTTCAGAAGCACTGTATCCGGCTGCAGAAGAAAAACAGTTTTGTTGACAAAAGCAAAATTATTATCCTTCTGCATCTCCCCGGGGGTAAACTCCCGTTGTTCCGTCCTCACCTGAAGGGTGTCCCCTGCTCTGTTCAAGATAAAAGCGGTAACATTTAACTCACCGGACTGCCTCCTTTCCTGCCCGTCTGAAGCGAGCTGCCATACGTTAAATACATAATTTACCTCCACCCGCACCCGGCCATTTCTGCCCTGGAACTGGCAAACATCGGCATAAAAATCCAAATTCCCGCTGCTTCGCGCGGGAAAATCCCAATCGTGCAGATTCTGTGCAGACTGTGATTTTCCCGAATGCGGGACAGCCAGCAGGGCAATCCCGCAAATCAGCAAAAGAGAGCGGATCGGGTGAAAAATTATTTGTTTAACTGTAATCATCTTAATAATTCATTTCAATAAAACTTATGGGACCGTTTCAGTACTCTCTTCGGATTCGATGGCCATCAAGAAAGCCGCCAATACCGCCAGGATCATACCGCCAATGGTTACCGGATGGGGAACAACCATGTAAATGGCCAGAGAAATAATAATTGTAATTACCGGGGCACCGGCGTTTGTCAGAGGGCTGACAATGATTGCCTTCCCGTAGCGGAAAGCATAAACCAGGCACAGGGCACCCACAGCATTCAGGATTTGAATTAATGCGGCAAGATAAGGCCCCTTGAAACCCCAGTTAATCGGCTGCGAAAAATCCGTCATAAAAATCGCAAAGGGAATCAGAATGATACCGGTCAGCATCATATAAAAAAAGATGCTTTCCGCTTTCATGGTTTCATTGGCAAACTTCATTACATATGCCTGAATTCCCCATGCCAGAAATACCAGCAGTGATAAGATAATCCAGAGATAACCGGAAGCAACTGAATTTCCCGGCGGCTGATAAGATAACAGGGGGATTGCCAGCAATGCGAGAACAATGCCCACCCAGCCTCTTTTGCTTGCCCTCTCTTTCAGCAGCCAGTAAGAAAGCAGGATAGTTACCACGGGTGAAAGTGAAATAAAGGGAAATACAATATAGGCCGGACCCATGCGCAGTGCCTGGAAGAGAATCAGTTGTCCGCCGGCGCCGAGAAAACCGATGATTGAACCCAGCAAAATAGAGCGGCCGTCAAACTCAAGTTTCCAGTTAATTATCTTCAGCGCTACCAGGGCAGGCGGAATCATGGTTAATGCCCACACTGAATAGCCCAGGGTCGCCGGGAAGCCGGCTTTTTCGGGGATTTCAATTAATGCTCCCCAAACGCCCCAGAAACTGGTCGTTATAATTGCGAAAATCAGCCACAACTTGGAATTCACATGTGTCTCCTTTTTCAGTGTCCGTTAATTGGCAGACCGGTTGAAATGCAATTCAGAAAATTACACCCGGAACATTTTCTGTACCTGAGCTGCCCGATAATATATTTTTAAGACTTCCTGAATTTTATTCAGGATCAGTGTTTGCGGTGAAATCCGGTCGGGATTTAACCGCGCTTTTTCATACTGGTTGGGTAAATACTGGCTTATTAAAGCAAGTGGTATTTCCTGATGAGAAAGGTTGTAAAGCAGTGAATTTAATGCTGCATCAATATCCGGATTGGGCCAGTAATAACGGATACGGTCGCTTAAGCTGAATTTTCTGGCCAGCGCTTTTTCATTTTCAGAACCATGGTAATGTTTCTTCCAGTGAACCGGATTGTCCACCATTACCCGCTCCACAACTTCCATCAAATTTGACTGGTGATTGGACGATTTATGTGAATAAAGCTCCTTTTCAATTTGCGAAAGTGCAAATACAGCTTCGCGGAATGCAAAGGTCAACCAGGGTCCAACTTTTAAAATTGCGAAATGATCGACCACCATCTGCCGTAAGGCCGCCGGTAACTGATAATCTGTGGAATGGGCTTCAAAAACCAGTTGCGGGTCCTTTTCAATAAAAGCAGCCAGTGCGGCCGCTTTTTCCTTTTTATAGGGGAATACCTGCTGATCCCCGAATTCTACCCCGGGTTGAACCACAACTGCGATTACCTGCCGCCAGGCCTGCTGCAAATCCCGCCGGGCAAATGCCCTTTCAGATAAAGCAATGGTTTCCCGTACTGCTGCGGGCGAGGTAACATGGATTGCTTCGGCAGATTCCTTTGCCCCGCCGGGCGGCGGTACATCGGTGCCGATCACATAAACCGGCCGTTCTCCTTCTTTTCTTTTCTGGTAACAGGATTCGGCCGCGTAACACAAGTCTGCCGCACGTTCGGCTATTGTCTCATCAGGAAGAACTTCAGGATCATCTGCACAGCGGAAGCTGGCATCCAGGTGAATTTTCTGATAGCCTGCCGCCACATACGCACAGACCAGATCCCGCGCTTTCTGCATGGCTGTTTCG
>JBAPTX010000026.1:0-10368 GCA_049282375.1 Calditrichia bacterium | reverse complement strand
CCAGGGAGGAATTTGATGGATGGATACATTATTTTAAACTCAAACAGCAATAAATGGAATTTGTTAAGCAAGAATTTTAGTATTGTTCACTGTAACCGGGAGCGGGGTTTCCTGTTGATTCAGGAATTTTGCCAAAGGGCACGTTTAACCCGGGATCAGAAAAATGAAACCTGTTTCCATATTAATTTATAACCCGATTGTCTCACCTGTAGAAGACCAGCTTATAAAAATAATCAATCAGAATCCGGATGAACAGGTTGTTCATATTCAGCACCCGGGTGACCACAGCCCGGAATTGTTTTCACCCGATCTTATATTTGTTATTCTAAACTCGTGCAACCGCCCCGATATAAGAAAAATTTATTTTCAGTTTTTAGAAAAAAATAAATATATACCGACTATTGCTGTTCTTAATTGTAATGAACAGTGTGCTGACTGTCCGATTTTTCTGAATTATATCTGGAGTTTCCTGACCCTGCCTCTGAATCAGCGTGAAATTAAATTGAGTATAAGGCAGTTTTCACAAAATCGAAACCCGGCCGATCATGATGTCCGGCTGGTGCAAACGGATTTAAAAAAACAGGCGGTCCTGAATTTACTGAAAGGCAATTCCCCCCGTCTGCAGGAGATCAAAGCGAAAATTATCAAGATTGCCGGGTATGACGTGAGCGTGCTGATAAACGGCGAAACCGGTAGCGGGAAAGAACTGTGCGCGCAGACCATTCATTTTTTGAGCCAACGTGCAGATAAGCCGTTTGTGCCGCTGAACTGCGGCGGGATTCCGGGAGATCTGTTCGAAAATGAGCTGTTCGGCCACAAACGCGGCGCTTACACCACCGCCAATTCTTCCGAGAGAGGCCTGATTGCCGCGGCGGAAGGGGGCACGCTTTTTCTGGATGAAGTGGAATCGCTGCCGGAGCCGATGCAGGTGAAGCTGCTGCGGTTTCTGCAGGAGAAGCGCTACAAACCGCTGGGCCAGTCCGCTTATTTGACCGCCGATGTGAGAATCATCGCCGCGGCCAAAGAAAATCTGCAGGAACATGTCAATCGTGAAAAATTCCGGAAAGACCTGTTTTACCGGCTCGGCGTGGTTCGCATTTCCCTGCCGCCGCTGAGGGAACGGACCGATGATATTCCGGGCCTGGTCTATCATCTCATTGAAAAATACAGCGCCCTTTATCAAACACCGGTCAAAAACGTGACGCCTGCGGCCATGCTCCGCATGATCCACCATAACTGGCCCGGAAATGTCCGCGAGCTGGAGAATATTATTCAGGAAGCCATGATTACTTCCCCGGGCGGCACCATAGGGATCGATGATTTGCATCTCGAGCCGCCATCCAACGGCTCCCCGTTAAAGGATGCATCTTTGCAGACCTCCAAGAAAAAAACGCTGGAAACCTTTGAAGTAAACTATCTGAAAAGTGCCTTGCGGATGTTTAACGGAAATGTCAGCAAGGCTGCGCGGTATGCGCACAAAGAACGCAGCGCCTTTTTTCGCCTGTTGAAAAAATACAATATCGACCCCACTGCATTCCGCCCTTCCCGGTAAATCATTCCATTACGATAGCATGAACCCGCTTCCGCTGCCTCCGTTGCAGCGGTTTTGATACGCCGCTTCAACGTAAAGCTGTGTTAAACCGGCAAGAACCTGTGGCAAACCTGCCATACCATTGTGTGCTTTGGAAAAAGCCTTCATTTATTTATAAAATTGTTCCTGCTAATGAATAATCAGCCCACCGGATTCAAATAGCTAGGACGTCCGGTATGGGAAATCTGCCACACTTTGCCTTTTCTTTTCCCCCTGCCAGCCCTCAGTTTAGTTTTTGATTTAATAGAATTTAACGAATCCGGCAGCAGAACCGGAACAGCAATTGCCATGAACTGAAGAGAAAGGAGAACTGCAAAACGGCAACACAGGACCATGAAATCTGCCTGGCAATCATTGATCATCTTCTGGATCAGCCTACCCGCCAGGATAACCTGGACGGTATTGTCTTCAGCGTCTATTCACGTGAAATCGGAAAGCTGCACAAGCAAATCCTGCAAAATCTCAGCGTATTGATTTCCTGCGGAGCAGTGGAGAGATCGGTAAACCAGAAAGATAAGACCATTTACCGGCTTCGTGTTTCAGGCGAAGAAGCGGTTGAAATTTGCGGGGCTAAAGATTTCAATTAACGGCAGGGTATTACTGAAGAAATGGATTACGATAACTTAAACGAATTTTACGGCAAGCAATCATTCTCCGATGAGCGATCCGCTGCGGACCGTCCCGATGAGACTGCCCCGGCATATCATTCGCTGCAGGAGCATTTGCAGGATGCGCTGAAGTGGGTGAATCAGGTTGTCCTCAGTCATCTCCGCCATCTGCACAACAGCGGTGTTTCCTTTCCGGATGATGATAAAACCGGCGCCGCCCGGCGCGGATACGAGCCTGAATCCCTGCTGCATTCTACCGATAAGCAGGTGATCGCGGAGAGCGGCGAGGTCTCCCTGCAGACCGCGGAACAACTCTGGGAGAAAATTGCTGCAAAAGCACGGGCAAGCCGTGAAAAGAAAATCTATCTGCCGCTGGCAGAACTGCAGGAACGGTTCGGGCTGAATGAAACCGCTCTTCAGATTCTGCTGATGGCTGCCTCCGTGGAGCTGGATTCCCAATCCCGCCGTTTGCTCACCCGCTTGCAGAAGGAATTAAATCATTCCGGATTTTCTCCTGCTCTCATCATTGAAGTGCTGTCGGGGGCAAATCCCGGAGTTCAGAAATGGCAGTTATATAATTATTTCAACCAGCAGGCTCCGTTGTTCAAACACTTGCTTTTGCGAGAAAACGGAAGCGGGTTTTCCGGGCCTCTCAGCCAAGCGACTCTGAAAATTGATCGCCGGATTCTGCAGTATATTTTGGGGAATCAGGTTCCGGATGAAGTTTCGGCTTATTTATTCCGCCTGGTGAACACGGATACGGCAGCGCCGGCCTGGGTTGATTACCAGCAGTTACTGCCGCTCATAAAACGGCGGGCGGAGGAACAGATTCGGCAGCCGGAAAGTCCGCAGCATGCAATCTTTTATTTTCACGGTCCGGCGGGAAGCGGCAAAAAATCACTGGCCGCGCTGGTTTGCCGTAACCTGGGAGCCCGCCTCGGGATTGTTGATTTGCAGGCTGTGGCGGAATTCGGGGATGATTTTTCACCGGCAATTCACACCGCCTGCCGGGAAGCGATTCTTCAGCCCTGCGCGCTGCTGATCGATCATTTTGAACTGCTGCAAAACCAGCCGCAAGCCCGCGCTGCCCTCTTCGCGGCGATGCATGCTTACAGCTGGCTGACTTTTATCAGCAGCCGGACTTCCCCCGCTGAAATTCCCCTGGAATTACCGGTCATTCCTCTGGAGCTGAAACTCCCCGGTCAGGAATCGCGCCAACAAATCTGGTCCAATTACATTTCGGCACAGCAGCTACCGGTTTCGCCTGAAAAGGTTCAGGAACTGTCAGCCCGTTTCATTCTAAGCGGCGGCCAAATTGAAAAAGCGGTTCAACAGGTTAATTTGCGGCCGGAAGAGGGGTCTGCGGTCAGCCGGCAGGAGATTACCGAACGGTTATTCCGCGCTGCGCGCGAAACAAGCCAGCCGCGCCTTTCCCGTCTCGCCCGTAAAATGACCTCCGCCTACCGATTCGATGATATCGTGCTTCCGCCCGACCATATCCTGCATTTAAAAGAAATTATCATCAGCGTCCGGCAGCGACACACCGTTTTTGAAAAATGGGGATTCGGCAAAAAGATGGTTCAGGGCCGGGGAATCATGGCGCTTTTTTCGGGCCCTTCCGGCACCGGCAAAACCATGGCTGCCCAGATTCTGGCCAATGAACTGGGGCTGGACCTGTTCCGCATCGATCTCTCCTCTGTGGTCAGCAAATATATCGGGGAAACGGAAAAGAATCTGAGCCGCATATTTGATGAAGCGCAGAACAGCAATGCCGTTCTCTTCTTTGACGAAGCGGATGCGCTGTTCGGCAAGCGCAGCGAGGTAAAGGACGCCCACGACCGCTACGCGAACATTGAGATCGGATACATGCTGCAGCGGATGGAGGATTATGACGGTGTGGCGATACTGGCTACCAACCTGCGCAATCATATTGACGAGGCATTCACCCGCCGCATGCGGTTCATCGTGGATTTCCCCTTCCCCGATGCTGCACAGCGTGAACGCATCTGGCGGAAAATGCTGCCGGAAGAACTCCCCGCTGCGCCTGACCTGGATTTTCCCTTTCTGGCCAACCGCTTTAAAATGACCGGCGGGAATATCCGCAATATCGTGCTGACGGCTGCCATGCTGGCCGCAGAGAAAGACGGGCAGCTTAAAATGGAACATCTGATCCGGGCAACCCGGCGGGAACTGCAGAAAATGGGCCGGCTGCTGGATGAAAACGAATTCGGCAAATACCGCGAAGCGATTCCGGCTGCGGAAGAAAGGGCATTGGCCGGTGCACAAAACAGGTTATGAAATTGATTTCAGCGAAAAGGAAACTGAATAATGGCGGATTACACTGCTGTCGCAGATGTCACTGAAACGCTTGTCGTGCTGCTGCGGGATAATATGGCGCCATTGCTGACGCCTTCGCAGGTGCAGGCCGGTTCTCCGGCAGACCTTGCCGGTTCCGGTACCCGGCTGGGGCTGTTTCTTTTTCACGTTCTGGAAAATACCTTTCAGAAAAATCAGCAGGGGCAAACCAGGAATAACGGGACTCTGAACCCGCCGCCCCTGACGGTTGACCTTTATTATCTGCTTTCCAGCTATGAGTCACCCAATGTCCCCGATCTGACTGAACGCAGCCTGGAAGCCCAGCGGGTGCTGGGCCGGGCGATGCGGATTCTTTACGACCACTCTCTGTTGGCCGGCACTATTTTGCAGGGAAACCTGGCCGGCAGCCGGGAGGAAATCCGGGTGCTGCTGCATCCCATCAATGTGGAGGATATGTCCCGCCTCTGGAACACCTTTCCGGAGCAGGTCTTCCGCTTATCGGCCGGATATCTGGCCAGCCCGGTGCCGATCGATTCCCTGCGGGAAATCAGCACCCAGCGGGTGATCTCCAAAGAAATGAATTACTATCAAAAAGGCGGTAAATAGCATGCCCGGACCCGATCCCTATTTTGTTAAAAATGATATTTACCATCTGGCGGAAGTCATTTCGACAAACCTGACGTTGGCGGTGCGGGTAATCGACGATTACAACGAGCGGGTTCCGGTTTTTCCTGTCACGCTGCGGATTGAGTCCGAAGGTGCCGAAGCATTCCGGAATACCGGCGGGTTCTTCTGCTTTGTCAATCTGCCTGCCGGAACTTACGAGGTGCACGCTGAATCGGACTTTTATTTTCCCGCAACCCAAACCGTAGATACCAGCACACTCGATCCCAAAAATCCGCTGACGGAACTGCGCCTGATGCCCCGCCCGGCCTATCCTTTTCCTTTCAGCGCAACACTGGTCCGTGGGCTTGTCAACGATGGCGCAGCGGTGAGCGGTGCAGCAGTGACGGTTGCCGGAAAAACCATCGAAACCTTCACCGACGAAAAAGGGGAATTTGTGCTCTATTTTTTTGGTATCGCTTCCGAAAACATTACCATCGAAATTACCCGCAACGGCTCCACCAAATCGCTAAATACGACCATTGAGGAAGGAAAAGCAATCTCACTGGGGGTCATTCCTTTCCCCTGATGGAAGCACCCGAGTACGTAATTTTGCGGTTCCTGAACCATTGACTGAATCATTACAATCATAAGGAGAAAACGAAATGCCAGAATATTTGTCACCGGGCGTTTATGTGGAGGAAATTGAGTTAGGCTCCCGCCCTATCGAAGGCGTCAGCACCAGCACCGCCGGATTTTTGGGGACTACCCTGCGCGGACCTGAAGAGCCCCGGCTGATTACCGGGTTCGAACAGTTCCGGCGGATTTACGGCAACTTTATGGCCGGCTCATTCCTCGCTTACGGGGTGGAGGGCTTTTTCCGCAACGGCGGCAGACGCTGCTTTGTAGGGCGGATTACTGCGGATGATGCGGCTGCCACCTCCGCGGATGTGGGCACTGTCAACATTCAGGCGATTGGCCCGGGACTTTGGGGCGACCGCATTGCCGTTAAAATCGAAGCGGGAAGTCTGGACACCAGCGGCGGGCCGCCCCGCGATTTGATTAAACTGACTGTAATGTACTGGGATGCGGCGCCGCCAACGCCCCTGGTGGATCCCACCGATCCCGCCAATCTCACCGACCCGGACCGCCGGGAACCGAATCTGCTGGAAGTATATGACAATCTGTCCGCGGATGAAACCTCGGTTGATTATTACGAGCGCCGGATCAATCCCAATTCAAATCTGATCCGCATCCAGCGGCTCAATCCCAACAATCCGGGCGATCAGTCACTGCAGCTATTATCCGATTTTGGAGGCGCCACCGCCGGCAGTGACGGCAGCGCCATCGATCTGGCCGATTATCAGGGACGCACACTGGCCCCGCTGCCGGACGGCACCATCATCCGCACCGGATTTCAGGGCTTTGAGGAGGTGGATGAAATTTCCATGCTGGTGGTGCCGGATCATCACAGCATCGCCAATCTGACGCAGGAAATGATCACCCATTGCACGCAGATGGGCGACCGGTTCGCCATCCTTCATTCCGATCCGGGAACGGACACGCTGAACACCATTCCCAATCTGCGACCGCCGCAGGATACCCGCTTTGCCGCATTCTATTTCCCATGGATCAAAATCCTCGATCCGCGCACCAGTCAGGATCTGCTGGCGCCGCCTTCCGGGCATATCGCCGGCATCTATGCCAAAACCGATGTGGAGCGCGGCGTGCATAAAGCGCCCGCCAATGTGGTGGTGCTGGGCGTTAATTCGCTGCAGTTCAACATCACCAAAGCAGAGCAGGATATTCTCAATCCGCGGGGGGTGAACTGCATCCGCACCTTCCCTGCCCGGGGCATCCGGGTGTGGGGCGCCCGCACCGCCTCCACCAACAGCCTGTGGAAATACATCAATGTGCGGCGGCTGTTTCTCTTTCTGGAAGAATCGATTGAAGAGGGCACCCAATGGGTGGTGTTCGAGCCCAATAACGAAAGTTTGTGGGCGCGGGTGCGGCGCACGGTAACGGAATTCCTGACCCGGGTGTGGCGGGACGGCGCCCTGATGGGCCTGACCCCGGAGGAAGCCTTCTTTGTGAAGGTGGACCGCACCACCATGACGCAGGACGATATTGACAACGGCCGCCTGATCGTGCTGATCGGTGTGGCGCCGGTTAAACCGGCTGAGTTTGTCATCTTCCGCATTGCCCAGTTCCCGGGCGGTTCGGAAGTCAGCGAATAATTAAAACAGCTTAAATCCTATCGGAGGAAAAATTATGGCAACCGGAGACCGCAGAGATCCCTTCCGCAATTTTCGATTCCGGGTGGAAATCGACGGCGTTCAGCAGGCCGGATTCAGTGAAGCGACCGGCTTCGATGCCACCGTGGATGTGATTGAATACCGGGACGGCAACGAGAATACCACCGTGCGAAAACTGCCCGGATTGACCAAGTACGGCAACATCACCCTGAAGCGCGGCGTCACCAATTCCACCGAATTATTTGAATGGCATCTGGATGTGGTGCGCGGAAATATCGAGCGGCGCAATATGTCCATTGTTCTGATGGATGAATCGGGAAACGATGCCGCCCGCTGGAATATCATCAATGCCTGGCCCACTAAATACGATCCGCCGGATTTCAACGCCAAAGGAAACGATGTGGCCATTGAATCATTGGAAATCGTCTGCGAAGGGGTGGAACTGGATACATAGCGTCCTGCTTTCGCAATTCCGTCATTTGCCGGAATATTCCTGCCGGATTTTCAAAGCGGACTGGCCACGGAAAGACGGATCAGTCAAATTCCGGAATCAACAACGAGGTAATTCAAAATGGTTTTTCAAACCGAATACGAGTTCACGCTGCCGCGCGGATTCGTGGACAGTGAGGGCAATCTGCACAAGCAGGGCACCATGCGGCTGGCCACCGCTGCTGACGAAATTCTCCCTATGAAAGATCCCCGGGTGGAACAAAATCCCGTCTATCTGACCGTCATCGTGCTTTCGCGGGTGATCGTCAAACTGGGCAGTCTGGCCACCATCAATCCCAAAGTCATCGAGCAACTGTTCTCGGCGGATCTCTCATTTTTGCAGCATTTCTACGAACAGATTAACCGGAATGGCAGCGTGCATCTGAGCGCCACCTGCCCCAGATGCGAGCATCAGTTTGAAGTGGAGATGAATCCGCCGGGGGAAGAATAAGCGGCTATCCCCTCGCCCAATTGTATGAGGAGATAGCCTTTATCGCCTATTACTTCCACTGGCCGCGCGGCGAAATCATGGATCTGGAACATCGCGAAAGGCGCCGCTGGTGTGAGGAAATCTCCAGGATCAACCGAGAAGTCAATCAGGAGCCCAAAAACATTTTTGAGAGGTGAATAAACAGAAATGGCAACCGGCAAACGAACAGACCCATACGGCGCATATCACTATCTGGTTGAAATCGGCGGCGTGATTGCCGCCGGCTTTTCCGAGGTTTCGGGAATCAGCCGGGAAACCCAGGTGGAGGATTATCAGGAAGGCGGATTGAATGAATTTGTTCACCGCCTGCCCGGACCCGCCCGTTTTCAGAATATTGTGCTGAAGCGCGGCATCACCGATTCCGGGGAGCTGTTTCAGTGGCATCAGGAGGTGATCAGCGGGAAAATCCGCCGCCGCAACGGCTCCATCATTTTACAGGATAATGCCGGCGAAGAGAGATGGCGCTGGAATTTTATCGAAGCCTATCCGGCCAAATGGAGCGGCCCCTCCCTGCAGGCCGGCAGCAGTGCCGTCGCCATCGAAACCCTGGAGCTGGCCCATCACGGATTCAGTAAAGGCTGAGCGCTTTCGCGCCTTTTAACAGGTATTTAAGATGAAAAGAGAGCCCTTATTTAACATCAATTTTGCGTTCTTCCTGCGCCACCGGTTCTGGGCGGAACGGCTCTGCAGACGATACCTGCAAACAGGAACCTCCCGTACACGCAAACCGTCTCTGATTTTGCAGCGGCGGCTGCCGGTGCGGATCGCGCTGGGATTCAGACTGTTTCAGCGCCACTTTCACCCTTATTTTCACCTTCACCCCTTCACAGCACGGCAGGATTTCACCGCTTTAAATCCAAAATCCGGGACGGCCGGTTCTCCCCTGTTTTTCCCCGAACATCATCCTGAGTCGCACAATCGGATGGAATCAGCCAATGTTCTGCTGCAAAGTCATATCGCGTTCCGGCAATGGTTTGAAAGAACAGCGAAAGCGGGAAGTGATTCATACCAAGTAAAAGGCTTTTCTATGGAATCCCGTACCCGGATGAGGCCGCATCATCCGCCTCTTTCCGAACCCCTGTCTGTTTTCAAATTCACAAAACTGCACAACCGCATAATCCGCCACCGGATCGGGACCCTCGGCTCAGCCGGCTCACAGCCTTTTGGCGGATTCAATCCCGTCGTCCGCACCCCGGCAGCGGAGAATAGGAAAACCAGCGCGGAGTCACTTCGCAGTTACAAGCCGGTAATGCAGGGACACACCGGCAGCTTCGACCTGAAAAATCAAATGGATTCCCTGAAAAACGAGCTGGAGGGGCTAGGCAGGAAAATCGAACAGCGCTTGCAGGCCGCTCCGCCGCCGCAGCTATTGGCCGCAGCCGATATCAATCAATTTGGCGATCAGATTTATCAATTACTGGAACAAAAATCCCGCCTGGCGCGCGAGCGGCGGGGATTATAGGACAAACACCTCATGGCACTGGAAAAAGCATTCATACAGCCGCTGGACGATAAAGGCAGCTTCTCAGGCAGCCCGGTGCGGGTGCTGTTCAATCCCAAAGAATACACGCTGGAGAAGAGCAACCAGTATCAGAGCACTGCCCTGCCGGGGCTCTCCACACCCATCAATCAGTTTGTGAGCGGGAACGCCGCCACTCTGAGCATGGAGCTGTTCTTCGACACCTACGAGAAAGGTGAAGACGTGCGGAATCACACCGGGCTGTTGACCGGCCTGCTGAATATCAACAGCGATTTGCATGCCCCGCCGCCGGTGATGTTTATCTGGGGGAAGCTGCAGTTTAAAGCCGTGCTGGAACGGGTCAGCCAGCGCTTTACCCTGTTTCTCTCCTCGGGAATCCCGGTGCGCGCCGCCCTGAATGTTTCCTTCCGGGAATTCAAGACCATCTCGGAGCAGTTATCCGCGCCGCCGCGGCAATCGGCGGACCGCTCTAAGCAGCGGATACTGAAAGACGGCGAGAGCCTGTGGCTGATCGCTTTTCAGGAATACGGCGATGC